>JANXWU010000416.1 GCA_025350985.1 Spartobacteria bacterium
CGGCACGAACTTGTTTCCGGCACGCGATCTTCGCCGCAATTTGCACTTACCTATTCCAGTCCTTCGCTGACTGGAAAAGTCCGTTTCGGCGAGGGCGCCGAAACCAGCACGCGAGGCGCGTGCGCTCCCCCAACGCTTCGCTCAGAATGACCGGCGTTTTGAGCGCCGCGCTCCCGCTTCATTTCCCCGCCACGTCCACGGTGAGAATTTTTCCGCCGAGACACCGTCGCGATTCGGCCCGCGCCACTGCGGCCAGTCCGCAGCTGTTGTGTCGGAGGAAAATGATAACGCGCAGACCGCGAGCACGGTAAGGAGGGGACGCTTCATGCCGCTATTCGTAGTCGAGGAAACTTGCGAGTGTCAAAGCAAGTAGCGCGCAGGTAATGGCACAGTTTGAAAAAGCGAGTGTCATTCTGAGCGCAGTGGAGTTCGCCGCGAACGGAACGGAGTCGAAGAATCTCTTGCACTCCCTCGTGCAGTGGCACGCGGACCAATGGGTTCAAGAGATTCTTCGACTCCGCCAAGCCTCCGCTCAGAATGACATGCGCGTTTTTTCCGTGAGGACTCAGTCGCGCGCGCTCCACGGATCGACTCTCCGCGGAGCACGCAGGACTTTTACAGCGAGCCCAAAAACTTCAGCAAGCGGTCGGTGTCGGCGGGTGTCAGTTTCAGGTAACGATCCCGTGACGCTGCCGCCTCGCCGTCGTGCGCGCGGATGGCGTCGTCAATCGTCGTGGCGCGTCCGTCGTGCAAATACAGCGTGCGCGTTTGCAATCCCCACAGCGGCGCGGTGCGCATCTCCGTCGTGTCGGCGGATGCTTGCGCGACGCCATCGCAGAGCGTGCCCATGTCGTGCAGCAGCAGATCGGAAAACAGCCACACTTGCTTGCGGTCCAGCGCGTGGATTTTATTCGGGCCAGTGAGCATCATTGGCGTGTGGCAGTTGGCGCAGCCCGTCGTGCGAAAAAGCTGCTCGCCGGGAGTCGGGCGATGCGGACGCGCATCGTGCGGGGGTGCGGCGAGGAAGCGCATGAAGTCCGCCGCCTTGTCGATGTCGGATTTTCCCGTGACCGGATCGACCTCGTCTTCGGGATCGCCAAACGTGTCGAAGAGCGCGAGCACATCCGTCTTTCCGTTGGGCGCATTTTCCGTCGGGAAAAAGCGATTGGTGATGCCCATTTCATTCCGATAAGCGTCGCCCGAAAACGCGAGCAGCGTCGCCTGCTGCGCCTTCCAGCCGAAGCGACCGACGCGCGTCTGGCCGCTGACGACATCGATCACCAGCGAGGCGCGGCCTTTCACGCCATCGGGTTTGCGACGAAGCGCGTTTTGCAAAATCGCGCGGTCGGGAATCGCTTCGACGAGGCCCATTCCGAAAAGCGGAGTCGTCATCCGGCGCGCGATCACCGTCGCGTCGGCGGGGACGACTTCCTGCGCCGCCGGATCGATGGCAAATTCCTGCAACAGCGAGCCACCCTGGTCGGCCATCGGATCGAATACGCCCTCGACCATGCGCCCAAAGCGCGTCACGAAAATCGTGCTTGCGCCACCCGTTGCCGGTGCGGAGTGGCACGCGGCGCAGGAGACGTTGTTAAAAATCGGGCCGAGTCCGGTTTCGGGGGTCTCGACGTTTTCAAACTCCTCACGACCGGCGGTGAACGCGGCGAGTTGCTCCGGCGTCAAACCCGGCAGCGCTCCGCCGAGTTCTGTCTGGGGCGGATGCGGTGGAGGAGGAGGCGGCGGATTGCCCGGAGGCGGAAACGGCGGCGGAAACGGTGGCGGAAACGGTGGCGGGTTTGGCGGCGGGGTCACCGGGGGCTCGATGGGCGGGGGCGCGGGCGGATTGATCGGTGGATTTGGAGGATCGATGGGCGGCGGCGGCGGCTGCGGCGGCTGGACCGGGGGAGGTTCCGTGGGTGGGACAACGGGCGGAGCGGGTGGCGGTGGTGGCGGCTGGTCGCCGGGGTTGGGTGCAGGAGGCGGATTGGCTGGCGGCGGCGGCGGCTGGTCGCCGGGGTGCGGGGCTGGAGGCGGATTGACTGGTGGGGGAGGTTGCTGCTTTGGCGGTGGCGGCGGCGGCAGTTCGGAGCCCGGTGGCAACACCGGCGGCGGCGGGGGATTCCCAAGACGCGGACGTGGTGCCTGACCAAAGGCGGCCGTGCCCAACGCGAGGGCGGCGATGATCGCAAATCCGAAGGTGCGGTTGGTTTTCATGGTGTGGAGAGAGTGGCTTGATTGGCCGAGGCGACGCGCCTCGTTAATTGCCCTGACTCTCTGCCGCCCGTGTAAAGCCCGTATGTTTCGCCAAGAGGAAAATTGTTAAGGCCGTGTAAAAGTTTGGCAGGGCGCGGAGCGACGCCATCCTCCGCCCGCGCACGACACCGTCCGCTCCCGGCAGGCCCATTTATCCTCCTCCTCCGCGTTGTTCGAAAAGACCTACTTTGCGGGTGTCGCCCCGTCCTTGGGCTTCGGCGGCGGCGGCGCGGGATACTCGTGCGCGTGCGGCGCGACTTTGTCCACGTTCGGCGTCACGTCCGCCTCGACGCGGCCACCCGTCCAGTTCAACGCGCCGACGAGGGCGTTTTGAAAAATCGGATTCGTCCAAACGTCCTCGCGATGCCCCATCGAGGAATAAAACACGCGCCCCTTCCCTTCCTTTCGCGCCCAAGTTTCCGGGAACGGCGGGCGTTGATACATGTTGCCTTTCATGTCCGCGCCATCCTGCACGGCAATGACGTGAAGATCGGGCGCGAAGTTTTTCAGCGCATACCACTCCTCCGGAAAACTGAAGTCCGCGCCCGCGCTTTCAAAACCGGGAAATTTCGGATCGACCACCACGATTTTCGCCGGTTGCTGCGAGCCGTGCGTGATGAATTCCCCGCCGAGCATCGCGATGTAAGGATCGACTTTCTCGTTGTCCTCGCTGTTCGGTTTCCTCGCCCCGCCGCCGTGAAAAGTGTCGCTCCCGCAATGCAGCGCGATGAGTCCCTTGCCGCCTTTGATCGCGTCCAGCAGCGCCGTCTTCCCCTCGGCACCCATGCCCTTGCCGTCCTTGTTGTCCTTCGTCAGGTCGCCGGTCGTGTAGAAAAGAAACACGTCGAATTTTTTCAAATCGGGCGAGGTGAAAATCGTGCCGTCCTTGGTTTCGGTGATCTCGAGATTATTCTTCGCCGCCAGCCCTTTCAAAATCCCGCCGGCGTAAGTCGAGCCGTCCTCCTTCAGCTTGATCACCGAGTGCTCGAAGCCGCTGGACTTGTTGAAAAAGAGGACGTGCAGAGGCTTGGAATCCGCCCCCAGCGCGGAAAGGACGGGCGCGGCAGCGAGCGTCGCGAGGGCGAGACAGCGGAGTGAGGGGAGAATTTTCATGGCGAAAAGCATGAGAGCATCCGTCCCGCGGCGCAAACAAATTTCCAACTAGAAAAAGCGTGTCATTCTGAGCGAAGTGGAGTTCGCCCAAGCGAACGCAACGGAGTCGAAGAATCTCTTGCACGTCTCGTGAAGCGGCACGCCGAAAAATGCTTCAAGAGATTCTTCGACTTCGCTGCGCTCCGCTCAGAATGACACGCGGTCTTCAAAACTGAGCCATTACCAAAACTTCAACGAATGCGACGGTCCTAGACAGCCGCTTATAACAAACGCGATGGCCTGAGCGCCCGCCGCTTCGACCGGCCGAGCCGAAACAACTGCCTCGCATCCGTGAGCGAGACGCCGTCCACAAAATACGCCAGCGCCGAGCGCCCGACGGCGTACGTCCCCGCGCCCGCGACCGCGCCGGAAATCGCGTTGCCCCACAGCGGCAGAAATTTCAGCAGCGCCCGCGCGCCTTCGCGCAGCACCAATCCCGCGCCGATGTTTGCGCCCACGGCGGCGATGAATTCGCCTGCGAGCTTCGTGCTCATCTCGCGCCCGCTGATGTAGCCGATGCCCGCCACCAGCATCACCTGCAAGGCGGTGAGCACGGGAAAATCCGCGATCGGAATCGGCTGCGTGCCGATGGCCGTACACATCGCCGTCACCGATTTGATGAGTGTCTGCGCGATGTGTTTTTGCACCGGTCGCACCGCGCACAGCCGCGCGAAATCCAGCCGTGATTCGAGCGGCAGCTTTTCCGCGACGGCCAGCGCGAGGCGCTCGATGCTTTTGCGTCCGTCTTTTTTTAAACTGGAAACCGTGAGCGTCGCCGCCAGCCGGTCGTCGAAGCGCGGGTTTTCCAGCAGCGCGCTGTCGAGTTTTTTTCGCACCGATTCCGCGTCGTCGCTTTCCGTTTTGACGACGACGCCGACCACCGACGGCCGCGCTTCGTGCTGCTGATCGCTGAACTGCAAAATTTCCGCGCCGCGTTCGACGTCGCGCTCGTCGTCGCTTTTTTCCGTGGCGCGGAGGAAAAGAAAAACGTCTGGCGTTTCAGCGGTGAGCGCGCGTTTCACCGCCGCCATCGACGTGGGCGGGCGGGCGTCGAGCAG
>JANXWU010000454.1 GCA_025350985.1 Spartobacteria bacterium
GCAGATCGGCGCGGCGGCGAAGCTCTTCGGCGCGATGTTCAAGCTCTTCGTCGCGCGCGACTGCTCGCAGATCGAGGTGAACCCGCTCGTCGTCACCAAGACCGGCGAACTGCTCGCGCTCGATGCCAAATTCAACTTCGACGACAACGCGCTCTACCGGCAGCCCGACATCGTGGCGATGCGCGACAAGAGCGAGGAAGACCCGCGCGAAGTCGCCGCCTCCGAGTTCAGCCTTAACTACATCGGCCTCGACGGAAACATCGCCTGCCTCGTCAACGGCGCGGGCCTCGCGATGGCGACGATGGACATCATCCAGCACTACGGCGGCGCGCCGGCAAACTTCCTCGACGTCGGCGGCGGCGCCAGCAAGGAGCAGGTGAGCGCGGCGTTCAAAATCATCCTCAGCGATCCGCGCGTGCAGGGGATTTTGGTGAACATTTTTGGCGGCATCATGGACTGCAACGTGATCGCGACGGGCATCGTCGCCGCCGCGCGCGAGACGGGTTTAAAGATTCCGCTCGTCGTCCGGCTCGAAGGCAACAACGTCGCCGCCGGCAAGGAGACGCTGAAGGAAAGCGGGCTCGCGCTCACCAGCGCCGACGACCTCGACGATGCGGCCCGGAAGATTGTGGCGGCGGTGAAGGCGGGGTAGTTGTCGAAAATGAAGATGAGTCATGGTCTCGACGTTTTCCAACTCTCCGCCGCGCTGCTCCAGCCTTGCGACGTGGAAGTCACCGCTGCGGAGTGGCGCGCGGCGGAAGCGGAAGGCTGGGACATGTCGCTCGTCATGGACTCGCTGCGCAAGCCGGTGCCGCAGCGGATGCACGAACACCGGATGGCGCTCGCGCAGGCTGAATCGTTGCGCGCGACCTTCGTTCACGGACATGGCGCAGCTTGAGCAACTGATCGAGCGGCTGGTCCGGCACGAAATCGAGTTCGTGCTCGTGGGCGGCTATGCGGCGATGCTGTATGGCGTGAGTCTCCTGACGCGCGACATCGATGTTTGCGTCCCGTTCACCCGCGAAAATCTGGAAAAAATTCACGCCGCTTTCGCGGACGCACATCCGTATCACCGCGATACAATGAACCAGCGTCCTTTTGAAATTTCCCCAGGCTTTGAACAACGATTGCGGAATCTTTACCTTGCGACTGATGACGGACAAATCGATTTGCTGGGCGAAGTTTTGGGCGTCGGAGAATTCGCAAAAGTCCATGCGGCAAGCGTCGAAGCGGTGGCTTCGTTCGGAAAATATCGCGTGCTGAACATCGACGCGCTCATCGCGGCCAAGGAAGCCATGGGCCGTGATCGCGACAAAGCAGCCGTCATCCAACTCCGCGGCATTCGCACTGCGGCCCAACTGAAAACACAGCCATGATCCAAGTCCACGAAATCGCCTTTTCCTGTTACGCCGTCACCGACATGGCGCGGGCCCGCGCTTTTTATGAGGGCGTGCTCGGTTTGAAACCGGGCACGGTCACCGAGACCGCGCATGGCCACTGGGTGGAATACGAAATCGGCGCGCACACGCTCGCGCTCGGCAGTGCCGAGGGCTGGAAGCCGAGCGCGGACGGCTGCTCGGTGGCGCTCGAGGTCGGGGATTTCGACGAGGCGATCCGGGTGTTGAAAGAGAAGGAAGTGAAGTTCCGCGTCGAGCCAATGCCGACGCCGGTCTGCCACATGGCGATGGTTTTCGATCCCGACGGCAACTCGCTCTGCATCCACAAACGCCGCGCCTCGCACTAGAGTTTAACCCGTTGTGAAAGGCTCATTTTCATCCACAGATTGCGCAGATTTACACAGATTTTGTTTTACCGGGAGCAGTCGGCGCTTTTTAAAAATCTGCGCAAATCTGTGCAATCTGTGGATTACCCTCCTGCTTCAATCCCGTTTTCAAGTCGAGTGAACAGAACGTAATTTTTTCTCACCAATGTCCATCCTCGTTGACTCCAACACGCGCATCCTGGTCCAAGGCATCACCGGCGACTTCGGCTCGCGGCACGCGAAACTTTCACTCGACTACGGCACGCAACTCGTCGCCGGCGTCACGCCCGGAAAAGGTGGGCAGGTGTTCGAGCACGGCGGACATAAGGTGCCGATTTTCGACACCGTTTCCGATGCGGCAAAACAAACCGGCGCAACGGTGGCCGTCGTGTTTGTCCCACCGCCATTTGCCGCCGACGCGATTCTCGAAGGCGTCGATGCCGGACTCTCGCTTGTCGTCGCGATTACCGAAGGCATCCCCGTCAACGACATGGTGAAAGTCAAAGCGGCGATGCGCGGCAGCAAGACCCGGCTGATCGGCCCGAATTGCCCCGGCCTCGTCACGCCCGGCACCGGCAAGGATTCACACGGCGGCTGCCGCATCGGCATCGCGCCGGGATACATTCACAAGCGCGGCAACATCGGCGTCGTCTCGCGCAGCGGCACGCTCACTTACGAAGCGGTGTGGCAACTCACGACGCGCGGTTACGGGCAATCGACGTGCGTCGGCATCGGCGGCGACCCGGTCAATGGCACTTCGCATCGCGACGTGTTGGAAATGTTCAACGACGATCCCGAAACCGAGGGCATCATCATGATCGGCGAAATCGGCGGCACCGCTGAAGAGGAAGCTGCCGAGTGGGCGAAGGCGCATTGCAAAAAACCAATCGCCGGATTCATCGCCGGAGCCACCGCGCCGCCGGGCCGCCGGATGGGTCACGCGGGTGCGATTGTCTCGGGAGGAAAAGGCACGGCCGCGGCGAAAATCGAGGCCATGGAAGCGGCAGGCATCGCCGTCGCGCGCACGCCCTCGACGATGGCGGACACGTTGATTGCACTGCTGAAAAAGTAGCGGAAAAGGCGGTGTGGATGGACGCTGAGTTGTCGGCGCGCACGAAAAACTTCGGTCGTGTATCAGTGTAAAAACCGCGTGTCATTCTGAGCGCAGTGAAGTTCGCCACCAGCGAACGAAACGGAGTCGAAGAATCTCTTGCACTTCCCCGGCAAGCGGCACGCCGAAAGGGTTCAAGAGATTCTTCGACTCCGCCAAGCTTCGCTCAGAATGACAGATGGCGTTTTTTTAAACTGATTCACCACCAAAACTTTCCGCCGCTTGCGTGGCTGAAGTGCTTTGTCTAACGTCTGCTTTTTCCAAACCGAACACCACGCCACTATGCCTGTCATCTCCAGAGGACTCGAAGGAATCATCGCCGCTGAAACTCGCATCGGCGACGTGCGCGGCGACATCGGCCAGCTCATTTATTGCGGCTACGACATCAACGAACTCGCAGGCAAGGCGACCTACGAAGAGGTTATCCATTTGCTGTGGCACGGACGTTTGCCTAATCGCCGCGAGCTTGGAAAGCTGACCGAGGCGCTGCGCGCCGAGCGAGAGATTCCGCAGGGCGTGATCGACCTTATTCAAACCGCGCCGAAGACCGCCGCGCCCATCGACGTGATGCGGACGGCGGTGTCGATGCTCGGGTGTTATCCGACGGTGCGCCACGATCTCGACATGCCGGAAAATCAGGCGATTGCGATCAAACTCGTCGCCCAAATTGGCATCATCGCCGCGTGGTTTCACCGCGCGCGCCAAGGCGAAGCGCTCACTCCGATTCGCAAAGATTTGAGCGAGGCGGGACATTTTCTGTGGTTGATGAGTGGCGAGGAACCAAGCGCCGACGCGACCCGGACGCTGGACGTGGCTTTTGTGCTGCACGCGGAGCATGGTTTCAATGCGAGCACGTTCACCGCGCGCGTGGTTTCCTCGACTCTCAGCGACATGTACTCGGCGATCAGCGCGGCGATTGGCGCGCTGAAAGGCCCGCTGCACGGCGGCGCGAACGAAGGCGTGATCCACATGCTGCAAGAAATCGGCTCGCTCGAAAAAGTCGATCAATGGGTTGAGGACGCGCTCGCGCAGAAAAAGAAAATCATGGGCATTGGCCATCGCGTTTACAAAGTGCTCGACCCACGCGCCCCGCACTTGAAGGCGATGGGAATCAAGCTCTCGAACGAACTCGGCGAGCCGAAATGGATTCAGATGTCGGAGCGGATTGCTTCGATCATGAAGGACAAAAAAGGGCTGAACGCGAACGTCGATTTTTATTCGGCGACGGTCTATTACTCGCTCGGGATTCCGACGGATTTGTTCACCCCGATTTTTGCCATCGCGCGGATGAGTGGGTGGACGGCGCACGTCTTGGAGCAACTCGCGGACAACCGCCTTTTCCGCCCGCTCAGTGAATACGTCGGACCGGAGCCGGGGAAAAAGTTCGTGCCGATCGCGGAGCGATAGCTGCGGGAAATGGACGAACACACATTGCGTTGGGCCGCGCCTGATGAGGTCGTTCGTCTTGCCAAAGAAAACGGATTCTCCACGGCGGAAATCGTGCGGATCGTGAGCGGATGTGTTCCGTATCGCGAAGCGCTGAAGATCGCGCGCGACTACGCGCCACTGCTGGAAATTTCCGTGTCGGAATTTATGGAACTTCGCAAGAACGACTGAGCGCGTTCAAATTTCCTTCAGTCGCGCGATCGTGTCTTCGCTGTAGCCCTGTTTCCGCAAAAGCGCTTCGTCGATTTTTCCGTTTTCGTGGAGCATTTTTTCCTTCACTGCCTTCAAGAGCCGATCCGAAGCTTGCAGACTCGCTCGCGAGTATTTCTGCTTTTTCGAAGTGGCCGCGCTGGTGATCATCGCAAAAAATATAACGGACTTTTTATGGGTTGCACAGCTTTTCGGGAAGCGGGAGCAGCCGCCACGCGTCAGGTTTCAAATCGCCCAACTCATATGTGCCAAAGCGGCTGCGGTGCAGCTTCACGACGTGCCAGCCTTGGTTGGCGAACATGCGTTTTACTTGATGGTAAAGGCCTTCCATCAACTCCAAGCGCGCCTCGCGAGGGCCGATGATTTCAAGCTTCGCGGGCCGGCAAGGTTTGGCTTCGCCTTGCAAAAGCAAATCGCCTGAAGCGAAGACCGCGATGAGACTTGATTCAAGGTCTCGGTCGAGAGTGACCTCATAAATTTTCGGAACTTTGTGCTTGGGCGAAGTCCAGCGCTGCACCAGTTCGCCCGCATCGGTGACGAGCAAAACGCCCGTGGTGTCCTTGTCCAGGCGCCCGATGGTTGTCACGGGCGGATTTCTTTTTAACCAGCGCGCCGGGAGCAAATCGTAAATCGTTGGGCCTTCGCTGGCATCGTGCGAGCAGACGAAGCCCGCGGGTTTGTGCAGCAGCGCGAGGATGCCGTCGGGCAGTTCGATGGGCTCGCCATCGACGCGCACTTTTTCCAGCGGGACTTTTTCATCGGCAGATTTGGCCGGCGCACCGTCAAGCGTCACGCGTCCCGCGCGAATCCACTCCCGCGCTTCACTGCGGCTGCAATAGCCGTAGCGCGAGAGGATTTGATCGAGGCGTCGCGCGGACATCGGCTGGAAGATGTGCGCGGAGAGCCGCCGGGCGCACGCGCTTTTTTTAGAATAAATCGCCGGGAGCGCAGGGGAAATGTTTGCCGTCGCCTAGTTTGAAAAACAGCGTGTCATTCTGAGCGAAGCGCAGCGGAGTCGAAGAATCTCTTGAACCATCACTGGGCGAGTCGCTGCACGGGGCATTGCATGAGATTCTTCGACTGCGTTCCGTTCGCTGGGGCGAACTCCACTTCGCTCAGAATGACACGAGAATTTTTGACTAAGCCACTGCCGCAAAGTTTGTTTGCTTGCCACGCGGACTTCGGGTCATAAAGTTCCCGTTCCCCCCGCAAAAAAAAGGGAACAATGCAGCCGCTTCATACTTACAACGTCATTCCTAAACTGCCGCAGCCGCTCGAACCGCTGCGCGAAATCGTCTTCAATCTCTGGTGGACTTGGGAGCCAAAAGCGCGCGCGCTTTTCCGCCATCTCGATCCCGAGCTTTGGCATAAAACCAATCACAATCCGCTGCGAATGCTGCAACTTTGCAAGCAGGCGCGGCTGGACGAGGTGGCGCAGGATGATGATTTCCTGAGAGAAATGACGCGCGTCCACGCGCAGCTCAAAGCGTATCTGGCCCGGCCCGACACCTACGGAAAACTGCGGACGGAATCCCCGCTCAAGAACGGCCCGGTCGCCTACTTCAGCGCCGAATACGGCTTTCATGAATCGTTTCCGAATTACTCCGGCGGCCTCGGCATTCTCTCAGGAGACCATTGCAAGTCGGCGAGCGACCTCGACCTGAATTTCATCGCGGTCACGCTGCTTTATAAGCACGGATATTTCCGCCAGAACATCAACAAGGAAGGCTGGCAGGAGGACGTGGGTCTGAACCAAAACTTCTCGCATCTCGCGATGGCCGAGGCGATCGACAAGAAGACCGGCGCGCCGCTTTATGTGAGCGTGGGCATCCTCGGGCGGACGGTGCGGGTGAAAGTGTGGAAGCTGAAAATCGGGCGCATCACACTTTTCCTGCTCGACACCGACCTGCCGGAAAACTCGGAGGAGGATCGGCAGATTACGGCGCAGCTTTACGGCGGCGATCACGAGATGCGGATCAGGCAGGAGATCGTGCTCGGCATCGGCGGCATACACGCGCTCAACGCAAAGGGCATCACGCCGGCGGTGTATCACATGAACGAGGGGCACGCGGCGTTCATCAGCCTGGAGTTGATCCGGCGGCAGGTGGCGACGGCGGGGCTGGATTTTTAC
>JANXWU010000464.1 GCA_025350985.1 Spartobacteria bacterium
AATCCGAAAGATCAACTCCAAGTGCTACGCCACGATTGGACAAGTGGGGAACATTGACCACATGAATGTCGCCTCTGGCAAAGCGGGTCGCAGCCGTTGGCTAGGCATTCGCCCGACAGTGCGCGGCATGGTGATGAACCCGATCGATCACCCGATGGGCGGCGGTCAGGGAAAGTCAAAGGGTGGCGGCGGACGTCACCATCCCGTCAGTCCGTGGGGCCAGCTCGCGAAGGGTTTCAAGACCCGCAAGAAATATAAGCCGAGCAATAAATTCATCGTGGAGCGACGCAAGTCGAAGAAGGCGAAGTAATCTGATTTTTGACTTATGGGACGCTCGCTAAAAAAAGGACCTTTTGTAGAACTCCACGTGCTCGAGAAGATCGACAAGATGGAGGCCAGCGGTGTGAAGAAACCAATTAAGACCTGGTCGCGCCGCTCGACGATTACGCCGGACTTTGTCGGCCATACTTTTCTCGTTCACAATGGCAAGACGTTTACGTCTGTCTTCGTGACGGAAAACATGGTTGGGCACAAGCTTGGCGAATTCTCCCCGACCCGAACGTTCCGCAAACACGGCGCGCACACGGCGAAGGTGGCGAAATAGTTTGGAGTTATTAGCTGAGTGTTGAGTGAGCCATGCGGGCAAAGCCCGCCCCTGATGAAACTTTCCACGCTTAGTTCTCCAAGCTCAACTTGGTTCGTGTTAGTTGTTAGTTTGATCCTTGCCACGAGCGGGGCTGGCTTCGGCCAGAATAGTTCTTTGAATAACTTAGATATAGAAGCTGAAGAGACAAAGCTGACGTTGCGCAGTGCCGCGAACGACAACCTTGCGCTGCGTGAGCAGTTGGAAGTCGCCCGGCAGCAAGTCAAATCGCTCAGTGAAAGTTTGGCCGTCGCGAACAGCGAGGGCGAGGTTTTCAAACGCGAGGCGGCTGCGCTCCGGCAGAAGATGGAAGCGCTCGGCATCGAGTCCGCCAGCCCTGACCGGGGCAAAGTAGAGCAGCGATTATTGAAAGCCGTGAGCGACCTGAGAATCATCCAAGCCGAGAAAGACAAGCTGGCCGAACAGTTGGTCCGCATCAGTGAAGCGATTCTGCGATTTGTCAAAACGGCCAACAATGCCGACGGCGAGGCCCGGCTGGCGATTGAGACTGAACTCCGCGGTGCAAACGAGGCACTGGGTTCCTCGCAACGTGTGAAGCCGGTCGAAGCGGTTGCGGTGCCATCGACCTTAACCGACGGGCTGGTAATCGGCGTTAAAGAAGAGCTGGCTTTGGTGGTGGCGAATCTCGGCAGCAAGCAAGGAGTGCAGGTCGGAATGCCCTTTCAAGTGTGGCGCGGTGAAGACCGGATTGGCCGGGTGCTGGTCGTCGAGGCGCGCGAGAAGATATCGGGGGCAATCGTGCAGGATCTAAGTTCAAACAAAGAGAAAGTGAAAGTGGGCGACCGCCTGAAGGTGGATGCCCAGTGAACAGATAGCTTAAGTGTAATCTAAGTTCTCAACACCGACGGCGGCGCAGAGGATTCAGATTACGAGTAAGAAACAGTTACAAGTGAAGTTATACCATGGAAGTTAAAGCCATATTTCGACATGCGAAGATCTCGGCGTTCAAAGCCCGGGAAGTGTCGCGTGAAATCCAAGGTCTGCCGGTGGCGGCGGCCTTGGACCTACTTACCTTTACGCCCAAGAAGGCGGCGCGCATGATTGAGAAGACTTTGAAAAGTGCGATCGCCAACGCCGAGAACAATGCTGATCTCCGTGCTTCGACGCTGGTGGTGAAGGAAGCGTTGGTGGGTGAAGGTCCGACGATCAAGCGCTTCCAACCCAAGGCTCGCGGCAGCGCCGGTCCCATTCGCAAGCGCACCAGTCATATTCGCATTGTTCTTTCGGACGAGATCGAAATCAAAACCCGCGAATCGAAAAAAGCCAAGGCGGGCGCAAAGAAAGCCGGAAGCAAGCAGCCGGCGGCTAGGAAAAAATCGACAGTGAAGAAGGAAGCGGCTCCTGAAACGCCTGCTTCTGAAGCGGGTGAAACCAAGTAATCAACCGAACTAACCTATGGGCCAAAAAGTTAATCCAATCGGCTTCCGCCTCGCGGTCAATCGTGAGTGGCGTTCGCGCTGGTTTGCGTCGAAGAAGGAGTTTCCGCAGTTCTTGCACGAAGACATTCGGATTCGCACCTACGTAAAGACCAAGCTTCAACTGGCAGCAGTTTCAAAGATCGTCATCGAACGCGCATGGAACAGCATCCGTGTGACTATTTTCACCGCTCGTCCAGGCATCGTCATCGGCCGCAAAGGCTCCGAGATCGAGGTGATGAGCAAGGAGATCACTGACATGGCTGCGGGCAAGTCGGTGAAGATCGACATTCAAGAGATTAAGACGCCAGAGTTGGATGCGCAGTTAGTCGCGGAAAACGTGGCCATGCAGATGGAGCGGCGTATTTCATTCCGTCGCGCGATGAAGAAAGCCGTCCAGCAGACGATGGATTTCGGGGCTGATGGAATCAAGATTCGCTGCGCTGGGCGTTTGGGCGGCGCGGAGATTGCGCGCACCGAGCGTTACCATGAAGGCAAGGTTCCTTTGCATACCTTGCGCACGCCGATTGATTATGGATTTGCGGAAGCAAAGACTGTTTACGGAAAGATCGGCGTCAAGTGCTGGATTTGTCGCAAACCTGAAGTAGAAGAGCCGGCGAAAAACGCGCAGGCATCCACCGCAGTTTAATTTTTAAGAGGAACACGACCATGGCCATGATGCCCAAACGAGTGAAGTATCGCAAGTCGCAGCGCGGAAGCCGCGCCGGCACGGCGACGCGCACCATCGCCATCGACTTTGGCGAATATGGCTTGCAGACGCTGGAGCGCGCTTGGATCACTAACACGCAGATCGAAGCTGCGCGGGTGGCGATTACCCGTAACATGAAGCGCAAAGGCAAGCTGTGGATTCGAATGTTCCCGGATAAGTCTGTGACCGCGCGCCCCCCCGAAACTCGAATGGGCAAAGGCAAAGGTCAGCCGGAGTATTGGGTGGCTACGGTTCGCCCTGGCAACGTCCTGTTCGAAGTGGACGGCATTCCTGAATCGCTGGCGCGCGAATGCATGCGTCTGGCGGCGACGAAGCTGCCGGTGCGCACCAAGTTTATGGCCCGGCATCATGTGGCCCACTAAGTGTAAGTATGAAAATAAAAGAGATTCGAGAGTTAAGTGAGCAGGAGCTAAATACCCGCGGACGCGATCTCAGGAAGGAAGCTTTCCACCTGCGCTTGCAGCAACAGTCGGGACAGCTCGAGAAGCCGAGCCAAATCCGCGAAATCCGGCGCGAAGTGGCGCGCATCGAAACGGTGCTCACCACCAAACGCAATTTGAGTAAATCGAAATAATTTCCATGAGCGAAACCACCGAAGCATCTCCACCCGCAACCGCGACGCGCGGCCACCGCAAGGCCCGTGTTGGCGAAGTCGTCTCCAACAAAATGGCCAAGACCCTGGTGGTCGAGACGGTCACGCGCGTGCCGCACGCAAAGTTCGGGAAGATCGTCAAACAATTTAAGAAATTCTACGTCCACGATGAAAAGAGCGAGGCCAAAGTCGGCGACCGCGTCCGCATCGAGGAAACCCGTCCACTGAGCAAACTAAAACGCTGGCGGCTGGTTGAAGTCCTTCAAAGTTAGTGTAAGCTCGCAACCCTTTTCCGCCCTATGCTTCAAATCCGATCCAGAATCGACGTCGCCGACAACACCGGCGCACGCATGGCCAAGATGATCGGCGTCATCGGCAAGCCAACCCTCATCGCGCACGTCGGCGATGTCATCACAGCTCACGTCCGCGAGGCTTCCTCCGGCGGCACGGTAAAAAAAGGCGACGTGGTCCGGGCGGTCGTGGTTCGCACCAAGCACCCGATCAAGCGCGACGACGGCAGTTATCTGCGCTTTGACCGCAACGCCATCGTGATTATCGACAAGGACTTGAATCCGCGCGGGACGCGTATTTTCGGGCCGGTCGCCCGCGAATTGCGCGAGAAGAATTTCATGAAAATCGTGTCGCTGGCCCCGGAGGTTTTATAATGAGTCGGCACGTAAAAAAAGGCGATCAAGTGCAAGTCATTTCGGGTGCCAACCGCGGCGCGAATGGCAAAGTGATTCAAGTTCTGATCAAGAAAAACCGGGTGCTGATCGAAGGCGTGAACATGATCAAGAAGCACACGAAAAAATCACAGGACAACCCGCAGGGGAAAATTCTCGAACGCGAAGGCGCCTTGCACATTTCCAATGTCAAGGTGGTCGAAAAAACGGAGAAGCCGAAGGCGAAATCCAAGAAAAAGAAAGCGGCTTAACGACTTATGGTTCCTGACCTGTTAAAAGAATATCGAGAGCGTGTTATCCCTGCTCTGAAAGAGCAACTGGGCTACAGCAACATCCACCAAGTTCCTCATGTGCAGAAGGTGGTCATTAACACCTGTGTCAACACGGGCACTGGCGATGTCAAAGCCGCGCTGGAAGAGGCCAAGGAAGAACTGGCGCTGATCACGGGCCAGAAGCCTTTTGAGACGCGCTCGAAGAAGTCGATCGCGAACTTTAAGTTGCGTGAAGATCAACCCATCGGCGCGAAGGTTACTTTGCGCGGGGAGCGAATGTATGAGTTTCTGGAACGGCTGATTCGTATGTCGCTGCCGCGCATTCGCGACTTTCGCGGCGTATCGCCAAAGGCTTTTGACGGTTTGGGAAACTACACGCTGGGGGTGAGCGATCAGACGATCTTCCCCGAAGTCGAGCTCGACAAAATCAAACGCAACATTGGTTTCGATGTGACGATTGTCACGAGTGCAAAGACTAATGCGGAAGCAAAGGCGTTGCTCACGGAGTTAGGCATGCCTTTTAGCGACAAACCTAAGAAAGCCGTGGCGAAGGCTGCGTAAAATTTAAAAACATGGCTACCATCAGCGATCCCATTGGAGATTTTCTCACCCGACTGCGCAACGCCTCCCGAGCGCGCAAGGCCGACATGCTTGTGCCTTACTCGAAGCTGAAGTTCGAAGTCGCGCGCATCCTCAAGCAGGAAGGCTACATCGCGAACTATGAAGTGGAGACGACGGATAAGTTCCCGCAAATCAAGATCACGAATAAGCTTGTCGGCCGGGGCACGGCGATGACCGGCCTTAAGCGTGTCAGCAAGCCTGGGCTTCGCCGTTACGTGGGCGCGCAGGAAATCCCGCGTGTCCTCGGAGGCATGGGCATTTCGATTTTGTCCACGCCGCGCGGAGTGCTCAGCGGTCGCGAGGCGCGCAAGCAAAATGTCGGCGGTGAGTTGCTCGCATTTGTCTGGTAAGGAGAACGCACAATGTCACGAATTGGAAAAAAACCGATTGAGTTGCCTGAGAAGGTCAAAGTCAACGTCACGGGCGAAGGCCGGGTGAATGTGGAAGGGCCAAAAGGCAAGCTGGAATGGACGCTGCCCGCTCAAATCAAAGCGCGCGTCGAAGGCAAGCAGGCTTTGATCGAGCGCAGCGGCGAATCGCGCCAAGTGCGCGCTTTGCATGGTCTTTCGCGCGCCTTGATCAATAACATGGTTCTTGGTGTCGCCACCGGCTTTGTCAAAGACTTGGAGATTCATGGCGTCGGATTCCGCGCGCAGGTGCAAGGGGATATCTTGAATCTAAGCATTGGCTTTTCGCACCCCGTGCTTTTTCCCATCCCGCAAGGAATCAAAATTACCGTGGCGGAAAACACCAAGCTAAAAATCGAGGGAATCGACAAACATCTCGTGGGACAAGTCGCCGCCGACATCCGCCGTTACTATCCACCCGAGCCTTATAAGGCCAAGGGTATCCGGTTTGCCGGAGAAGTGATCCGTCGCAAGGCGGGCAAAACCGTCCAGTAATCTTTCCCGTAAACCATGAGCCATAAACTGAACGCGACGAAGCTTCGTCACAAACGCATTCGCAAACGCGTAAGCGGCACGCAGGAGCGCCCGCGTCTCGCGGTGCATTTTTCCGGCAAGAATATTTACGCACAGGTCATCGATGACCTCGCTGGCACTACTCTGGCCGCCGCAGCGACGACCGAGAAGGATTTCAAAGCCGCGAAAGCTTCGCGCGCCAACAAGGAAACTGCCGTCAAGATTGGCAAACTTGTGGCCGAGCGCTCCTTAGGCAAGAACGTCAAGAAAGTCGTTTTCGATCGTGGTGGTTTTCTCTATCACGGCAAAGTCAAAGCGCTGGCGGATGCGGCGCGTGAAGGTGGATTGGAGTTTTAACGTATATGGCTGAACAACGTCAGAGAGATCGAAAACGCCCCGACCGCAACGCGGGCAAAGAGCCGGATAAGTCTGGCCTAGTGGAAAAAGTCGTCTTTATTAATCGCTGCGCCAAGGTCGTCAAAGGTGGCCGCCGGTTTAGCTTTAGCGCTTTGATCATAACTGGTGACAAGCAAGGAAAGGTCGGATTGGGCTTTGGCAAGGCGAACGAAGTCTCGGAAGCCATCCGCAAGGCTTCGGATTCGGCCAAGAAACAGCTCAAGAAGTTCGCCATCCACGAGAACACGATTCCGCATGAAGCCTTCGGTGAGTTTGATGGTGCGCGAGTCATTCTGCGGCCAGCTTCACGCGGCACTGGCATCGTCGCCGGCGGGGGAGTTCGTGCGGTCGTGGAAGCGGCGGGCGTGCGCGACATTCTCGCGAAATCGCTGGGCTCAAACAATCCCTCCAACGTCGTGAAAGCCACGCTCCAAGCCTTGGGCACGCTGCGCTTGCGCGAAGAAATTTTCAAAACCCGCGGTATCGCCCTGAAAGCACCGGCGGCCGCTACTGTCCCCGTCTAAGTTATGAATTTGCATACCATGAAACCGCGCCCCGGTGCGGTGCATCGCGTCAAGCGACTCGGCTGCGGCGAAAGCAGCGGCCACGGAAAAACTTCCGGCAAAGGCCACAAAGGTCAGAAGGCCCGGTCGGGCGGTTCAATTCGTCTTGGCTTTGAGGGCGGCCAGATGCCGCTCATCCGTCGTCTGCCGAAACGGGGCTTCAATAACAACCAATTCAAGACCCGGTTTGGGATCGTCAATCTCCGTGACCTGAGCAAGTTTGAAGATGGCGCGACCGTTGATGAAAAGACATTGCGGGAGGCGGGTCTTGTTCGTGGGACCATTGTCGGTGTCAAGATTCTAGCGGTAGGCGATCTAACCAAAAAGCTGACGATTGTGGCCCATAAGGTAAGTGCCGCCGCCAAAGATAAGATCGAAAAGGCCGGCGGAAGCGTCACGACTAAATGAGTATCGAAGCAGGCCTGTAGGCCGATGAGTAAGCAGGCCAGTAAGTCAGCGCGCGCACAACTGTCTTACTGGCCTTCTTATTGAATGATTTGCTGTTTTACGAACCAACCAGATGATCTCGGCTTTCGCCAATACACTTAAGATTCCCGAGTTGCGCATCCGCGTGCTCTTTACGCTCTTGATGCTCGTGGTCGTCCGCGTCGGTGCAGCTATTACCTGTCCTGGGGTCAATGCCAGCGTGCTCCAGAGTTGGTTTCACAATGAAGCGACTCAGCAATCCGGCGGCAGCGTGGCCGCATTGTTCAATTTGTTCAGTGGCGGTGCTTTGGAGAACTGCGCGCTCTTTTCGCTGGGCGTCATGCCTTACATCAGCGCATCGATCATGCTGCAATTGCTGACGGCGGTGATCCCGCAGTTGGCGAAGCTCGCCAAGGAAGACGGCGGTCGGCAGAAGATCATGCAATACACGCGCTACGCGACGATCGCGCTGTGTTTGTTCCAAGGTTACCTGCTGGCCAAGTCTTTTGAGATTCCAAAGCAGAATCCCTTCTTGCACGGCATTGATCAAACCATCGCGCGTCTCGGGGTGCCTCTGGTTTCGCATCCCGGCATTGGCTTTGAGTTGCTAACGGTGCTGACACTTACCGCTGGCACGATGCTGTTAATGTGGATTGGTGATCAAATCACGGATCGAGGCATCGGCAACGGCATGTCTTTGATCATTACTGTCGGCATTGTCGCACGGCTCCCGGCGGCATTGATTCAGACATGGAAAACTTTCGTCCCCACCGGGGGTCAGGCAAGCCAGCTTAATCCAATGGTGCTGGTCTTCATGATCGCTTTTCTGGTGCTCGTCATTGCGGCGGTCATTTGTATTACCCAAGCTCAGCGCAAGATCACCATTCAATATGCCAAGCGCGTCGTGGGACGGAAGGTGATGGGCGGCGGCGCGCAATATATGCCGCTTAAGGTGAACTATGCCGGCGTCATGCCGATTATCTTCGCGCAGGCGCTTTTGATTTTTCCGTCCACAATCGTGCAGATGGCTTTTAAGTATAATCCAACCGCACAGCAGATTGCCGGGATGCTCGCTGATGGCTGGCTGCACTACACGTTTTACGGCGTGCTCATTTTCTTCTTCAGTTATTTTTGGGTGGCCACGCAGTTTCAGCCGCAACAGATCGCGGATGATTTAAAAAAGTACGGCGGTTACATTCCAGGCGTGCGTCCCGGCCAGCCCACGGCGGATTTCCTCGACTTCACCATGACCCGGCTGACTTTTGCCGGCGCCCTCTTCCTCACCATCGTCGCGCTGCTGCCGCAAATGCTTTCGCACCAACTCGGCGTGCCTCCGATGGCGGCGCAGTTCTTTGGCGGCTCCGGCATCTTGATCGTGGTGGGCGTGATGCTCGACACCATGCGGCAAATCGAGACCCATCTTATCCAGCGGCACTACGACGGATTTCTGCGCAAAGGACGGCTGCGCGGGCGCTTTGATCGCACGCCGGCGGGGCGTGGAGAAGTGGTCCAGCAAGGCGCATTGGTGTGGCTTTGGGTGGGCGTGGCCATTCTGGCCGTGGCAGGCATGTCGATTTTCGTCGCGAGCCATTTCGCAAAATAGTCCCGGTGAAAGAGCGGATTGTTTTGCTCGGACCGCCTGCCTCGGGCAAAGGCACGCAGGCGGAATTGATCCGCGAAAAGTTTCATTTTGAGGCGCCGTCGGCGGGCGCGATTTTGCGCGAGGAAAAAGCGCGCGGCAGCGAAATCGGAATCGCCGCCGACAAATTTACGAGTCACGGCCAACTGGTGCCGGACGATTTGGTGGTCGCCTTGATGCGCGGGTGGATCGAGAGAAATCGCGTTGCCTTTGTGCTCGACGGTTTTCCCCGCACGGTCGGGCAAGCCGATGCGCTGCACGGAATTCTGGAGGCTCAGCACAGCCCATTGCAGGCGGTTGTTTTGCTGGAAGTTAATTTTGAAACGATCTCCGAGCGCGTGACCAAGCGATTGGTTTGCCGTCAGTGCGGAAACATCGTCAGCGTCGGTTGGCAGGTCGCGCATCCTGACGCGGGCTGCCCCCGGTGCGGTGGTGTTTTGGAAAGACGAAAGGACGACACGCTCGAAGTGCTGGCGCAGCGCATGATCGAGTATCGTGAAAAGTCGGAGCCGCTGATTCCGTATTATCAACAGCGCGGGATTTTGTTTTGCCTGGATGCGAACCGGCCCGCCGATCAAGTGTCCGCGGACATCGCCGCCATTCTCGAAGCCGCATGATCCCGATCAAGAACGCGAAAGAGATCGACAAGATGCGTCTCGCCTGCCGGGCGGCCAGCGAGATCCTGGAACGGACGGCTTTGTTGGTGCGTCCCGGGATCACCACCGGCGAAGTCGATCAAGCGGCGGCCGCATTGATGGCGGAAGCCGGCGTGAAGAGCGCGTTTCTGGGTTACCGGAAATTTCCCGGCAACATTTGCATTTCGGTGAATGAAGAAGTCGTTCACGGCATCGGCGGCGCGCGGAAAATCCAGTACGGCGACATCGTGAAACTGGATATCGGCGTGGTGCGCGACGGCTGGGTGGGGGACACGGCGACCACCGTTTGCGTCGGGGTGATTGCGCCGGCGACGCAGCGCCTTTTGCAAGTAACCCAGGACACGCTTCGCCTTGCGATTACTTTTGCGACGGATGGCCGGCGACTCGGCGATCTCTGCTCGGCGATCGAGCAGGCGGTGGTGAGCCATGGTTACAGCGTCGTCCGTGAGTTTGTCGGGCACGGGGTGGGAAGGAAGCTGCACGAGGAGCCGCAAGTGCCCAATTACGGTAAGCGCGGCAGTGGCCCGAAACTGAAGGCCGGCATGGTGTTGGCGATCGAGCCGATGGTGAACATGGGCGTGCCCACGATTCAGGTTTTGAAAGACAACTGGACGGTGGTGACGACCGATGGAAAACCGTCCGCGCATTTTGAGCACACGGTTTTGGTGACCAAGAACGAGCCGGAGATTTTGACTTGGAGGGAATCGGCGCTCTCGCGGTAGAGAGAGGAATTTTCCAAAAATGAGGTCTGTTAAAAAAACGCATTTGCGCATCATTCCCATCTTGCCACCGGAAAAAATGATGATAGAAGTGTCCCCCTTACCACTTGACCCAGGGACGGTTGACGTTCTGGCGGAGAGTAAATATGCAGTCGCACTGGAAGGGCGGCAGAGCTTTTCCAGCGCGATTTTTTGTCCCCTGAATCAGGAAACCAAACATGAAAGTTAGAGCGTCAGTGAAACGGCTTTGCGAAGCCTGCAAAATTGTGAAGCGCAAAAATGTCGTGCGGGTGATTTGCAAAAATCCGCGCCACAAACAGCGCCAAGGTTAACCCAACACCCACGGAAAATTATGCCTCGTTTACTTGGAGTAGAAATCCCCGGCGACAAACGCATCGAAGCGTCGCTGCCATACATTTACGGACTGGGCCCGAGCACGTCCAAAAAGATCCTGGCGGAAGCCGGAGTCGATCCCGGGCTGCGCGCGAAAGATCTTTCGCCGGAACAACTCAACGCGATTATTCACGCGATCACCGCGAGCAAGCTCTCCATCGAAGGGGACCTGCGCCGCGAAATTCAGGGAAATTTGAAACGATTGCAGGCCATCAACTGCTATCGCGGTCTGCGCCATCGCCGCGGCCTGCCGGTGCGCGGCCAACGGACTTGCACCAACGCCCGGACCCGCAAAGGCCCGCGCAAGACGGTCGGCGTCATCCGCGCCAAGGAAACCAAAGCCGCGCC
>JANXWU010000476.1 GCA_025350985.1 Spartobacteria bacterium
GCGCAAAATTTTCGCATTGCCCATGTAGTGCTCGATGAGCGCGGCCACCTGCGCTTTTCCGTCGGGCGAATAAAGCGCCTCGGCGGCGCGCTGGACGATGTAACTCACGCCGTTGAACTTCGTGGTCATGCGGCGCGACCAGAGCGGGTGCAGCGGAAGGCGCTCGCCTTTGGCCGTGCTCGCCAGCAGGGCTTTTGGCACGACGGTGAAGGCGCAGCGCGTGCCGGTGAAGCCGCCGTTTTTCGAGAAGCTGCGGAACTCGATCGCACACTCGCGTGCGCCGGGAATCTCGTAAATCGAATGCGGAATTTCCGGCTCCGAAATGTAGGCTTCATAAGCCGCGTCGAACAAAATGACGGCGTGATTTTCCAGCGCGTAACGGACCCACGTTTCGAGTTGTGCGCGCGTGGCGGCGGCGCCGGTCGGATTGTTGGGCGAACAAAGATAAATGACATCGACATGGCGCTTGGGCGGCTCGGGAATGAAGCCGTTGCGCGGGGTGCAGGGGAGATAAGTCAGCTTCGAGAACGCGCCCGCCTCATTGGCTTCGCCCGTGTGACCGGCCATGACATTCGTATCGACGTAAACCGGATAGACGGGGTCGCTAATCGCGATTTTGTTTTTGTGGCCGAGGATGTCGAGGATGTTGCCGCAATCGCATTTGGAGCCGTCGCTGACGAAAATTTCGTCATCCGCAACCTCAAGGCCGCGCGCGCGAAAATCGTTTTCGGCAATGGCGTGCCGCAGCCAGTCGTATCCCTGCTCGGGGCCGTAGCCATGAAAGCCTTCGCGCGTCCCCATCTCGTCCACGGCTCGGTGCATGGCAGCGATGACCGCGGAGG
Organism: Spartobacteria bacterium; assembly: GCA_025350985.1. Taxonomy (GTDB): domain Bacteria; phylum Verrucomicrobiota; class Verrucomicrobiia; order Chthoniobacterales; family Chthoniobacteraceae; genus JANXWU01. The sequence goes on from JANXWU010000476.1 coordinate 843, forward strand.
GGAGCGGTTCCGTGACATCGCCAATCCCGCAGCGGATGAGGCGGCTCGCCGCTTCGGGATTGGCGTCGGCGAAAGCTTTCACGCGCCGGGCGATTTCCGGAAATAGATAACCGGCGCGGAGCTTCAGGTAGTTGTCGTTGAGCAGAGCCATGTTCGTTTTAGCTGGAAATAAAAAAGCGTTGAGGGCTGGGAGAAACTCTCAGCCCTCAACTTTCAATCTGCAGATGACCGGCGTTATCGCCCCTGAGAATCGTAGCGCTTGCCGACTTCGTCCCAGTTCACCACGTTCCACCAAGCCTTCAGATAATCGGGCCGGCGGTTTTGGTAGTTGAGGTAATAGGCGTGCTCCCACACGTCGTTGCCGAGGACGGGAAAATGACCGTCCATCAGCGGGCTGTCCTGATTCGGTGTCGAGATGATTTCCAACTCGCCGCCTCCGTCGATGATGAGCCACGCCCAGCCGCTGCCGAAGCGCTTCACGCCGGCCTCGGCAAATTTGGTTTTGAAGTCATCGAAGCTGCCGAAGGCTTTTTTGATGTTGTCGGCGAGTTGACCGGACGGCTCCTTGGCTCCGCCTGGAGTCATGATGGTCCAAAACATCGAGTGGTTGGCGTGGCCGCCGCCATTGTTGCGGACGGCGGTGCGGATGGCATCGGGGACTTCGTGCAAGTTGCTGATCAAATCTTCGACGGACTTTTTACCAAGCTCAGGCTGATCCTTGAGCGCGGCGTTGAGGTTGGTGACGTAAGCCGCGTGGTGTTTGTCGTGATGGATTTCCATCGTGCGCGCGTCGATGTGTGGTTCGAGTGCGTTGAAGGGGTAAGTGAGGGCGGGGACTTCGTAGGCCATGATTTTTCTCCGGTTAATTAGGTGGGCGGTGATGTTAGGAAACGCGCGCGCCGGCGCAAGATTTATAACGCGCGAGAAGTTCGGACTTGCGTGGCGGACGTGGCAAGCCGGCCTTACTTTGCCTGGTCGAACTTCATCGCCGCGGAGTTCATGCAATAGCGCAAGCCGGTGGGCTTGGGGCCATCCTCGAAAACGTGGCCGAGATGCCCGCCGCACCGCGCGCAGTGGACTTCGGTGCGGGTGGAGAAAAAGCTTTTGTCCACTTTCGTGCCGACATTATTTTTTGCGATGGGAGCGTAAAAACTTGGCCAGCCCGTTCCGCTCTCGAACTTTGTCTCGGAACTAAAAAGCTCCAGCCCACACGCCGCGCACTTGTAAACTCCGCGCTCGTGGTTGTCATGAAGCGCGCCGGTGAAGGCGCGTTCGGTGCCGTGTTTGCGCAGCACTTTGAACTGTTCAGGCGTCAGGGTTTTTTCCCATTCGGCCTCGGTCTTAGAAATTTTTTCGATCAGGGGCGGCTTCATTTTTTCGGCGGCTGGTTTGTCTTCCGCGAAGGCGGAAAGAGGCAGAGTGAGAATGAATGTGAGGGGGACGAATTTCATAATTCTGCGGGTTAATTGGACTGAAGC
>JANXWU010000483.1 GCA_025350985.1 Spartobacteria bacterium
CGCGAATCGTCTCGCCGCTCGTGCGCTCGTTGACGATGTGGCCGACAGCCGTGCGGATTTTTTCCACCGCGTTCTCTCCCCGGAAGACCAAAAACAAAACGCGCGGACGATAGCCCGTCGAGTCCGGCCCGAGTTTTTCCAGCACGTACTTTTTAATCTCCAACTGCGCGGCGCGATGGCGCGGCTCTGGGTCGGTCACGATCATCTCCGCATAACGCGCCACCAACTCGCGGCTCGGCGCAAACATCCGCGCGCGGGCCAGGTCGAGCCCAGTGCGCGAAAGCAGCCGCGCGATGATGCCACCCGTCCGCGATTTGCGGATCGAGTGCGGCGTGATGATGATGTACGAAAGTTCCTCCATAGATGAAAACTGCCTGCGTTGAGGCGGCGCTGAACGTGGGACGTGCAGCACCGGTCAGCGTAGGCAGGGCCGGGAAACTAATCGGCGGGCGGGACAGGCGTCAACAGTGTTTTTGCGGTTTGAAATTCGCGCGCCGTTGCTTTGCCCCGCGACGCAAATGGATTATCACTTCGCGGTGCATCGGCCCGCCCGTCCGTCCTCGCTGTTCGCCTCCGCGAAATTGGCGATCGACTCCATTCGCCTCAATCACGTCACCCGTGAAATTCAGGACGGTCGCGGTGGTTGGTTAAAGACCAGAACTCCGGGAAGCGAACGCATTGCCCGGATTGCGAATCTGTTTTTCCGGCTGGCGAGAAATCCGGTGCGCGTTTGGGAAAAGTCCGCGGACTGGCAGCAGCGGGAGATGGATAATTTCAACCTGCTGCACCGCGATGAATTCCGGGCGCGCGGTGCGGGCCGTCGCGGCGTGCGGCTCGACGACATCGCCGGCGTGAACTTGTGCGAGGAACTGGAACTCGGAAGGCTCACCGATGCCATGCTCGATGCCGCCGCGAGGGAATTGGCGCGCGCCCACGCGCTGACCATGCCGCGGGACAATGGCCTCGGAGGCGACCTCACACTCCCCTCCCCGCCGTGGTCGCACGGCGATGCGCGGCTCGCAAATTTCCTTTTCGATCCGACTGCAAACCGCGCGCGACTGATCGACTTCGAGGTTCGGCACCTGCCCACACTAACCGCCGAACAACGGCACGCCGACGACCTCCTCGTGTTTTTGCAGGACTTGATGGGACGCCTGCCAGACGAACGCTGGCTCCCCGCCGCGCTTCGATTCCTCCACGCGTACGGGCGATGCGCGCCCATCGCCGCCTTAAAAAATCGGCTCGCCGTCCCGCGATTCGGTTTCCCGCGGCTCTGGTGGGCCATTCGCACCCGCTACACGCCACGAGCCAAACTCGTGCAACGCACACAGGCGCTGCGCGAAAATCTCGCGTGAAAAAACACACCCTGCGCGCCCTCCAACTCGCTGTCACCGCCGGGATTCTCGCTTGGATTTTTTACGATCCGAAAATGCGCGCCCAGATTCCGGCGGCACTGCGCCGCGCCGACCCGCGCTGGATTGCGCTCGGCGTGCTGATTTCCGGTCTCGATCAAATCGCGAACATCGTGCGTTGGTGGATTTTTCTCCGCGTGCAAAAAATCGACGTGCCCCTCGCCCGCGCGGCGGCGGTTTTTATGATCGGCGTATTTTTCAATCTGTTCCTGCCCGGCTCCATCAGCGGCGACGTGGTCAAAGTGCTCTATCTCGCGCGCGAGTTTCATCGACAAAAAGCCGCCGTGTTTCTCACCGTGGCCGTTGATCGCCTGATCGGGCTTTTCATCCTCGTGCCCTTCGCGCTCGTCGTCACTGTGGTGCGTTTTCGCTGGCTTTCGCAAACTCCCGTCGCGCGCACTCTGCTCTGGCTTTTGATTGCTTTCATGGCCGGCGTCGTCTTGGTCATCGCCGCTTCATTCGCCATCGCCGGATTCGGCATGATTGATAAATTGCCCGCGCGTTTTCCCGGTCGCGCGCGGCTGTCGCGGTTCGTCGAGGCGTATCAACTCTTTGGTCGCGCGTGGCCGCAAACGCTGCTCGGACTCGCGCTCTCCGCGCCAATTCTGTTCACGTTTTTCGCGACGTGGTGGTGCGCCGCCCGCGCGTTTGGCGCGGAGGTTTCACTCGCGGATATTTTCTCGATCATGCCCGTGGTCACCGTGATCACGTCGTTCCCGATCAGCTTCAGCGGACTCGGCGTGCGCGAGGAGCTTTTCAAAAATCTCCTCGGTGACCTCGCCGGTATTCCCGCTGAAGTCGCCGTGCTCATCTCGCTCACCGGCTTCGCGATTTACGTGTTCTGGAGTCTAGTCGGCGCGGCGATTTACGCGTGCTCGCCGCCATTTTCTTCCCGGACGAAGAGCGAAAAGGCGGCAGGTCTCGACCCCTGAACGCAGTGCCGATGGCGGGACTCGAACCCGCACGGGGTGTTAAAGCCCCAACGGATTTTAAGTCCGGTGCGTATGCCATTTCGCCACATCGGCGTGCGCTGATTTCAAATGACTTACAAATGAAACGTAAGATTGAAATTGACGTTGTTCTACATTTTGTTCTACTTTGACGGCATGCAAACGCATGTAACGACAAGCGGGGAACAAAATAGCAAAACAAGTCACGCGCACCGTTTTACCAGCGCGAAAGATGCTCGCAATCGAAAAGTCCGCGGATTGTGGCGAAGGGGGCAACGATTTTACGCGCAAGTCCGTGTGCCGGGAGAGAAATCAGCACGGAAGTTTCCGCTCAAAGCAACCACGCTCACCGAAGCAAAAGAAGAAATGGCGGGCAAGCGGACTCAGGCTCGTGAGGGCGCTTTCCCGAAGGGCGGCGTCAAACCCAAATTCGCGGACTTCGTTCACGATTATCTCGAATTTCACGAAAACAACCAAAACGGGCGAAAGCAAAGCACTGTGGATCGCGAACGCACGTCTCTGACTCAATGGAAAAAGACGCTGGGACAGGTGCGGATTGACAAAATCACCAAGCCAATGATTACGGCCTTCGTAAAGGATCGCATCCGTGACGGTGTTGCGCCGAGGACGGTCAATGTCGATGTGATCGTGCTGCGCTCCGTGTTCAAGTCGGCACTCGACGACGGCCTGATCGCGGCGTTGCCCACAGCCGGGATTCGTCCTTTGAAAGTTGTAGTGAAAAAACGTCCAACATTAACGCCGGCTCATTTTGAGGATCTGTGCGCGGCGGCGCTGCGTTGCCGTGAAAATGGCGCGCAGTTGAAAGACTACATCCGGTTTCTCGCACTCTGCGGGGCACGCTGCAAAGAGGCGCTGCGGATTAAGTGGGAGGATGTCGATTTTGAAGGCAAGCTGCTGTGCATTGGCGCGGATGGATCGTCAAAAAACAGCAAGGCCCGATATGTGGACTTCAATCCTGATCTCGAACGCCACTTGCAAGACATGAGCGCACGTCGCGCCCCTGACACACAATGGCTGTTTCCCAGCCCCCGCCGGGGCGAGAGTGACAAACCAGCCAAGACCTTGCGAGAGTCGTTCAAAATCGCTCGCGCCAGTGCCGGGCTTGAATGGGTGGGATTCCACGACCTGCGACACTATTTCGCATCGCGGGCGGTGATGGCAGGAATTGATTTCAAGACCATTGCTGAGTGGCTCGGGCACCAAGATGGAGGCGTGCTTCTGTGCAAAGTGTACGCTCACCTGTGCGGCACGCACAAACGGGAGATGGCGGAGCGGTTGTTGTTTAGTCCCGCTATCGTCAACTTTCCTCAACCGTCGAGCGGACAGCCCTCAGCAATCGCCAAAGCCGGAACAAAATAACCAATCCAGAACTGAAATCGCTTTCGGTCGGACTGTTCGTTTCCCTGCGGGAAGTCCTTATTCTGAGCCTCGCATCTCGCAAATTACGTCATTTCTTACTCGCTTGAGTGTCTCTTGAATCGCCTTTGCTCCGTAGGCTCGGTACATAGCCGAGCGGCTACTCATCCCTAGCTGTTTGGCAAGCGCCTCGGCGGATCGTGGACGCTCTAG
>JANXWU010000012.1 GCA_025350985.1 Spartobacteria bacterium
CTTCAACTAAATTATGATCTATCCGCCATGTCTTAAACTCATCAACGCTCTTAAACTTTGTCTGAGCTGTCCCAACAACCCTATCCAATAGGGATACGGGTTTAGCTGGTTGTACAGGTTCTTCTTTCTTACTTTCAGATATAGGGGCACCCGATGATCTGCCATCATTATCAGAATCGCTACAGGCCAATCCTAGCAAGGCTAGAGCGGTATAGCGTTGGAGGTAGGTAACAGCACTTCCCATAGCCTGAATAGGATTCTTGGAGCCGGTAGTATCTGATTCTGCACAAAGGGAGGTTTCCTCATAATGCCCTAATTCATGGGAAATGCGGCAGGTGACAGTAATCTTACCGTTATGGTTTGTGCGCCAAGATATAGCTAAACCGTACTTGCTTAATTCAGGGGTTACTTTCTCAATAACATTCGCTAAATTAGCGTATTTATAGTTAACTTTCCCTTTTTGGGTATCAAAGCTAACCTTTGTACCCTTAATAATTTCAGGAGGGTTAGCTTTGAACTCTGAAATGGCCTTATTGTAGGCTTTTTCAGATTGACGCTTCTCCCATTCTTGTTGAATAATCATAAACTTCTCAAGCTTATCAAGATCAATGCTGCTATTGGCTTTCACGGCTTCTAACATTATTTGAATAGGTGATTCGTTGTCTTGTTTTGTGATTTTTGTTTTCATATATCTCCTTTAACTTCATTTAGGGCTTGTTCAATAACTTCAATATTTCTTGATACACACGCATAGGACTCGCCTTCTTCTAATACTCCTAATACCGTTTTCAATGCCTCAACCAGTTTATTAATCTTGTTGCGTTGTTTGCATATAAACTTTCCGTTCTCCGTTAAATCGCTAACCAGCTTCTCATGTTTGTTACGTAATTCCTTTAATTCTTCCTCATACATATAACCTCTGCCTTCACAGTAGGGACACTTAATATCGATCATATATCTCCTTAACAAGCGAAGGTACGCTGACCCCGATTGTCTTTCTTTAATGATTTTTTTATTCTTTTATCAATGCTTTCAGCTTTGTAATAGTTAATCGCTTCTGTACGTTTCGTTAGATCCATATTCCGGAAGCTATGTTTACAGGCTTTTAACTCATCTTTTAATAGCTTCTGGAATTTGGTCATGCTATTTCATTTCTCAAGAAATGCTTAACTAAACGCACCCAATTAGGATTAATGGCAGGAGGGGAGTAGGTTTTACCTAAAAACACGATAAAATCACCTTTCCCATCCCACTTGGCAAGCCTGTGCTTGATGGTGTTTAAACAAGCTGTACGGGGGCTGGTGTGCTTATAATGAACCATGATCCCATAAGGGTGAGACTTGCTGTTTTCGGTCTTATAAATGGCATTTGCAATATAATCAGGACTATAGGCATGAGCCACCTGACATGAACAAATCATCAGAAATAAGACGCATAGCATACAAATGAACAGAATTGAAGCGGAGAGGAGCATCTTAGGATTAACTCCCTCTTTTTGGTGCATGAAGGCGATTTCGTCCGCCATGCTATCCGATGCAGGTTCGTCTCTAAATGGGATATTAGAATGGCGAGTCATTATTCACGCTCACATTCTGCGGAGAAATCCTCGCTTTGAACCTTTTCTATGGCCTTTTCACCAGCAATTGCCTCAAGGTTACTCTTAACGGCACTGTGGTTAGCCAAAATATAGGCCACATCTTCATCTAAGGCCACATCACCGTCATAGACCTCAATAGCCAGGAAATCTACAGCTTCGATATCGTAATCACGGCTTACGATGACCTTGGCTAAGAAGTCATACTCAAGATTAGTAACGGGATCAACCCATTCACCAACGACTTCGATCTGACATACACGGTTTGGGGAAGATTTCAGTTTAAACATGAGACACCTCCAAAAAAATAAAATCCCCCCAAGCAAAGGGTATCCGGCCAGAGATGGGCATGATTCAGCGAACGCTGAGAAGCCATTCTTTCGGCAATGCTTGGGAGGATTGATTTTTTGGTTTGTCTTGTGATTTGATTCATCTCTGGGCCTTTACGCTATACCGAGCGATTTAGCTTTGAGTTTGAACCTTATCTCCTTGTCTTCCTATAATATATGATAGGTCGACTAGATCTTGTGCGGAGAAGATAATATCTGCGGCTCAAAACTCAAAGAACTGTTGATCTGTATTACTCTTAAAGTATACGCTTAGCTTGCGTACTTTGTCAAGAAAAGATTTAGAAGAAATATTTATAAATCCATTCTTCTTTTCTTCTCGTCGCTGTGGAGTTGATATTATCTTCTCCCAACCTAATCTTCTTATCTCTCTTTCCCCGATAATATCTCGTAAGGTCAAGCTTCCTTCTGCAACTTCTCTTGATAATATTGCTCGGAAATAAGGGGCAAGTTCTCTAAAACCTGCGGCCTCGCATTTAATCTTTGCTTGTTTCAAGAAAGATTTAGGTAGATTGATTGTGTACTTGTGATGCGTGGTTCCGTAATGATCGTTAGGATCTTTTAGTGTTTCCATAATCATTTTTCCTTTCCCTCCTCTCTCAAGGAGGAAACCTAACACAGTAAATTGATTTAGTCAAGAAAGAGGGGGAAAAGAAGTTAGTAAATAATATTCTGAAGAATTGAATTTGGCGGAGGAACCATTATCTAAAGTCGTGTGATTATAAGTGATTAAGATAGAAAGTCAACGATTTTGCCTAATCCAAGCGGAGTTATTACGGCGGACAAAATTATAAACAAGGTAGTCAAAATATTTAAACTCGATTCCTTTTGCGGACATTCTTTGCCATAAGTCCCAATCGTGACACTTATCACCCTGGAAACCACTAACCATTTCCCAGGCACGCTTACGGAAGAAACTTCCAGCAGGTAGTCGGCCATGCTTTGAAAGAAGTTTAGGGGTGATCTGTCTTTTTTCGGATAAATCATATTCTTTCCCAAACCACCAGGCCCGTAAATCTTGGGGAGGACAATATCCACTTACATGGAATTTAAAATGAGCAACGCTTGCTACAATACCTTCATGAACCTCCTTAATCATCTTCTTTAGTCCATCGGTATAAAAATAATCGTCGTCACAAAAACAGCATACCCACTGAGTTTTGACATAGTTCTTTATTAAATAGTTATACGCATCAGGGATGGATAGCTCATCCTTGAATTTATAAATAAGGTCATTGTGTTTGATTAACGTTCCATTGATATGGACGATAACCTCATCAAACCCAACAGCACTAGCCAGCATCTTATCAAGTAATTTATAATCGGGATTATGGGAGGTGCAAACTAAGGTTATTCTGTCTTGTTCCTCAAGCATGGGGTCAACGTATTCGTACATTATTTATAAACCACACTTATACCGATACTTCTATCGTCAGGGTTAGATTTGTTAGGGCCAAAGCAATCGCACAGCATGATTGTGCCACCAAAGGTCGTTATATTCTCCCCATTATCCTCAAGCTCTTTGCGGAAACGGATACAGCCGGATTTATGATCCCCTGGGCCTTCGTCGAGTAGGGTGTCGTGTAAAAGGATAATCCCACCCTTAATAACTTGGGGTGAATGTCGTTCATAATCTGCTTTGACCATGTGGTAACGATGGTCTGCATCGATATGAAGAAAATCAACTGAACCTATATCCGCCCTTGATGAAGGCCCTTCAATAAGATGGAAGCAGATATTCTTGCGCTTCTGTATTTCGTAAATGACCTTGCGTAACCAGGGATCAATATTGATATCAACAATCGTAAAGTGACAGCCATCGGCTCCGAAAAGCTGAGAATATAACCACACTGTCCCACCAAAGCAAGATCCTATCTCAGCCATTGAGACGAATTTTCTGTCTCCAATCTCGTGAATCAACTGTTCAAGCTCATCTAAGCTCTGTAAAATACCCCCATGTGGAACGGGAAATAGAAAATCATATTCTTGAATTAACTCATGCAGTTTTGACATAGTTCTCCTTGTACCAGGCTACAGTTTCTTTTAACCCTATCTCTAAGGGTATCTCCGCTTTAAATCCAAACTCTTTCTTTGCTTTACTGACATCAAAGCTTGACCTTGGCTTACCGTCTGGCTTGCTCGTATTCCAAATAACCTCACCTTTAAAGCCTGTGTAAGTTTTAATCATCTCAACTAAAATCTTAATAGGAACCTCTTGCCCTGTGCCTATGTTGATAGGTTCGGATGAATCATATTTCTCAGCGGCCATAATGATAGCCCTGGCGCAATCGTCCACGTGAAGAAACTCTCTGGTGGCATTTCCTGTGCCCCAAACTTCCACAATATCCCTGGCCTCAGAAAACTTACGGATTAGCGCCGGAACGACATGAGAGGTATTGAGGTCAAAGTTATCGTCACTGCCGTACAGGTTAGTCGGCATTAAAAAGATGCTATTAAATCCATATTGTTTACGGTAGCCTTGCGACATTATGAGTAGCATTTTCTTGGCCCAGGCATAAGGGGAAACTGTTTCCTCTGGATTCCCACCCCAAAGATTCTCCTCTTTAAACGGGGGTGTCAAATCGCATGGATAGCAACAGCTTGACCCAATATTCACAACCTTTAAGACTCCGTATTGCCTAGACTGTTCCATAATATTGATACCCATGGCCATATTGTCATAGAAGAACTTTCCAGGATTAGCTTGATTCGCCCCTATCCCACCGACGGCAGCGGCTAGATGGATTATAATATCTGGGTTAGTGTTCTTTAATAACTCAACAACGTGATTTTCGTTGCGTAGATCATAGTCATCTTTGTTAATAGCAAAAACATGATCGCATTTTTTCTCAAGCTGAGTAACTAAATGACGGCCTAGAAACCCAACTCCTCCCGTTACAACAACACGCCTTCTTTTCCATGGTAGTCTCATATTTTGCCTTTTGTATTATTCATTTGGGTAACGTCTCGGCCACTTTGCGGGGCATTGTTTCCAGTTATCAATAGGAATCTTTACCTTAGGTACAAACTTCTTAGCCCAATATACTCCCTGGAATAGCGGCCTATCATGGTCAAGACAGGCATGATGAACAGGGGAATGATCTGAGTTCTCGGCAGGCTGCCAAGTGCAGTGGTCTAGGCGGTTTTTCTCTATTAAGAAATTACAGCCATTAAACTGTAGGCGCATAGAAAGATCATTATAAGTATAAGCCATGCTCTCGAAACGAGTATCAAACCCACCGACGTCCATCATTGCTTGTTTAGATATGAGTCCATTCATGTAAATTTTAAACCAGAAGGGAATATTAGAATGGCGTAGGTCTGCATGGAAATAGGCGCAATAATAGAATGGCGTCATCATCCATTTCGACCAGTTATCGCTCTCGGTGTACTTGCATACAATTACGGTCTTATAATCAAATTCGTGCCTATGAAGGGTGCGCCACGCTTGATTTAGCGTATCAGAGTCGAAAATACAGTCATCTGTTGCAAACGAAAGCCATTGTGCCCTAGCATTTATAAATCCAAGCTGTAGCGCACGGGAAGGGCAGCCAAAGTCTTTGATGAATTGACAGGAACCTCTTGGAATGGTCTTTAGTTTGGGCATATCGTAGGGACTAACCCAGATAATCTCAAATGAGCCGTGCCAGGTTTTAAGAAAGGAATCATAAACGCCTTGATACAATGCGGGTCTGATTGATGGAATGATTAGGGATATTTGGGGGATCATAGGAACCTTTTCCAAACTGCAGGGGTTTTCTCAAAATTATATAAGTCAATATTTGTTTGACGTGGTTTAGAGTACAACTTCTTTAACATTTTCAAGTCCTCTTTCATGGCTTCGTGAATAGGTTTGTGGTCTCCTGTCTTTCCTGGTTGATGGGAGCATTTAAAAAGTGGTTCGTCCATGAGGATCATATTTGCACCTGCTTGAAGCGCCCGAATACCTAAATCAGCATGAGCGCAAGTCGTCGCCTGAAAAGAACAGTCCCAACCGCCTAGCTCTAAAATGAACTTACGGGATATAAGCCCACAGTTAAATATAAGCGCATCCTGGGGAATACCTTTCATCCTGTAGGCTTTATGGTATTTAAAGCGGTAGTATTCGTTTTTGCTCATGTCAGGGTGGGGGTTATCTCCCTCAAGGTATTTACCGACAAATATTGTTTTGTAATTTACAAAGTCATAGGTATTTAGTTCGTTCATGTAGTCGAAAGCTCTTTTTAATGCGCCAGGGATAAAAACACCGTCATCAGCGGCGAATGTTATATAGTCACCATCAGCATTAGTTAATCCAAGCTGTTGACAGGCGTTAGGGCTTCTGTAAGACTGAATACAGTCAATCCCTCTCCATTTCAACCAGCGAACCGTGCCCACAGCTATCATTTCTGTATTGGGAATATCAACAGAATCTGCTAAGTCCATAAGTCCTTGTTTTCGTATTGATGGGACAATGATTGAAAGTTTAGGCGACATCTACACTCCATAGGCCAGACGGGCCTTGTGGGATGGTTAGAATATTGTCGTAATTAAACGGGTGGTGACGCAAAAGTCTTACAGGGGACACGTTACCATGGGCAAGTGTTTCTTCGTTGTAGGTTCCATATCCTTCTTTAACCCAGCATTCCTCTAAATACCGACGGTCATTAAAATACCCTGTACGGAATGAGTTTTTCCCTAAACGGTATTTGATCTTATTTAAAAACCCCCCGTGTACTTCTTCGTGGTTGATGCCGACAATAGAATCTGGAACGTCTACAATGTACCCACCTAAAGCGTAGGCGTCCATAATGATAGAGTTTTCTGCCTGTCCACTTATAAAGTGACGCTCATACCCGCCCGTTTTCCAGAACAACTCACGACCCATAAAAGCCATGGGAGCCATAGCAGGGGTGTCTGGACAGTTCCTAAAGAAATGATGCTCACGGCTAACGTCTTTCTTATTCTCAATAGTTTTCTGTGTGCAGATTGCGAATCTATCTTTTGAAAAATAAGCCTCCAAGACTACATCAAGGGCATCACGCCTATAATAAGCGTCATCGGTAGTCCAGCCTATCACATTACCTTTACAGAAATAAGAGGCGGCAGCGTAACATTGGCAAGGCTTTAGTGTGCTTCTGTAATACCTGAAATTATCCGGCAAGTTAGTTATTGGAGGGTTAGGGCCAACGGCTACAATTTCCCAATCACAAGAGGTATAGCGAAGGCTCTCGCACATTCTTTCCCACCACTTGGGGC
>JANXWU010000084.1 GCA_025350985.1 Spartobacteria bacterium
ACGGCGCGGGAAAATCGACCCTGCTGGAAAATCTGCGAGCGATCCTCGAACCGTTTTTTCGCAAGCAGCGCGTGTTTCATTTCCGGCCGATGCTGTTCCAGCAAAAACGGGAAAGCGTGACCGATCCGCACGCACAGCCGCCGCGCGGCCCGATCGCGAGCGGGTTGAAAGTTTTCTATTACTTCGCCGACTGGCTGCTCGGTTATCTCGCGCTGATCCTGCCGGCAAAAGCGCGCAGCACGCTCGTGATTTTCGACCGCAGCTTCGACGACTTGCTGATTGATCCCAAACGCTACCGGCTCCGCGGCGCGGAAGCGCTCGTGCGGTTTTTGCGCCGGTTGCTGCCGCGTGCGGACTTGACGTTGATCCTCGACGCGCCGCCGGCTCTTATCCACGCGCGCAAGCCCGAATTGCCGGTCGCGGAGATCGAGAGACAACGGTCGGCGCTGCGTTCGCTCGCGGCGGAAAACAGGCAATGCGTGCTCGTGTCTGCCGACGAATCACCGGAAAAAATCGCGCGCAGCGTGGCTCGCGAAGTCGTTGGATTTCTTGCCACGCGCGGCAATCGGAACGGCTGACCAATGGCCGCCGAGCGACAGATTGGGTGGCGTGATTTGTTCGAGACGGCAGGCGGCGATACGACGATTTGTTTCCGCGTATTTAAAAAATCCGGACAATCGTTTCTCGTGCTTCCGCGCGAACGGCGGCTGGCAGCCCGCGCGCTGTGTCTGTATCCGGCGCAGAGCCGCGCGGCGAGGTTTGCGAAATTCGCGTTGCGGACAGCGCTCGCGAGCGGCGTGCCGATTCCAACCGAAGCAGCCGCTCTCAACATTTCGGCGCACGATCCGTTTGTGCGATTCCTTGGCGGCCTTGCGCACCGCGATTGGCCGCGCGTCGCCATCCTGGCGGGCAACCCGCATGCAGCAGGACGGAGATTTATCGTTCTCGTTTTCGGCGAAAAGGGCGAGCCGGTCGCGGTCGTGAAAGCCGGAGTCGGCGCTTCGGCGCGACAATTGATCGCGCGCGAAAAATCATTTCTCGAATCCGCACCTTCTTCCATATCCGGCATCTCTCGAGTCCGCGCCGCGTTTGAATCGGACCGTCTCGACGCGATCGCGCTCGACTTCATTGACGGCGATTCTCCGCGCGATACCCACGGCTTCGCATCGCTGCTCGACGGATGGATTCATGACGACAGGCATGTTTCGCTCGGAGCACTTTCCCTTTTCAAAACTCTGCCCGCCGAGATCGCGGCCACGCTCTCGACGCGCGTCGTGCGTCCCGTGATTTATCACGGTGATTTCGCACCATGGAACGTGAAAGTTTCGCCCCGCGACAGGGCGTGGACGGCACTCGACTGGGAGCGTGGCGAACTGCTCGGCGTGCCGGGCTGGGACTGGTTTCATTTTGTGGTGCAGCCCGCGGCGCTCGTCGCGAAACAAAAGCCGCGCAATCTTTTGCGAACGACCGCTGCGATTTTCGCCAGTGCGTCGTTCAGAACTTACGCGAAAAAAACTGGCATTGCCGGCTTCGAGCGTCCGCTTTTTGAGGCGTATCTCGTCCACTGCATCCAGACCATCCGGCAGACCGAAGGCCGCGACGCGCTCGCCGAATTGCTCCGCGTTTTGCGCGCGAGTTCAACGGCCGGGCAGCTTGGCGGCGAACCATGCGGTGAGCACGAGCAGGTCGGATTTTGAGTAATGCTGAAACTCACTCGCGAGGCGGACTTTTTCCAAATCCGAAGCTGAGCCGGAGGCGGTGGTTTCTTTCACGATCTCGAAACCAGCCTCCACCAGCGCCGCGCGGTAATCCGACACGCGCAACCGCGTCTGCGGAATGAGCGGACTGTCGAGCCATCTCCAAACGCGGCTCGAAAATTTCAAGTGGTTAAAAGGCGTGATCGACTTGTCAAAGTTCCAGTACTGATCGCGGAGATTGATGAAATGACTCATCGCCGCGCTCGGCGATGCGAGCCGGAAGAACTCGGCGAAAATATCCGCCATCATCGCGCGCGGAACGTATTCGAGCACCGACGTGGAAAAGAAAAAATCGATCGACCGCGCGGGAAGGCCGGTGTGCCGGGCATCGCGGTTGATCGCGTGGATTCCCAGACGTTCCAGCACTTCGCGCGGCGTCTCGGTTTTCACGCGTGCGAGAGCGTCCCGCAAGGCTGGGAACCGTTCCGCCCGGACAGCAGGAAGAATTTTTTTCAAATCGCCGCGGTCCGCGTATTCGCAGAAAAACTGGAGCATCCGCTCGAGACGCTCCGGTTTCAGCAGCGGCGCGATGTCGAACGTCCAAAGCTCCGACGCGCCGCACAAAAACAATCCGACGGGCACGATCGGATACCAGCCCGTGCCGAGTTCCACCGCCGTGAATGCACCGGGATGCGACGGACGCGCAGCGAGAAAATTTTCCCAATGCATCTGGCAACGCTCGATCACGGATTCAAACAACCCCGCCGACAGTCCGAGCGATTTCGTCACCCGTTCCTGGAACAGCTCGTTCCAATGCTGGCTGCCGGGCAACAGGGAGACGAAGCGTTGGACGGCGGACTTTAGCAACCAGCGAGGCACGCGCGGATGATGCCAATAGCGCCCCGACAAGTGAAGCAGAAGTCAGGCGCGGACTTGCATTCGAGACGGGAATCAGCATCGTCGCACCGACGATGTCGCCGCGCCTCAAAGTGCTCATCTCCGCCTACGCGTGCGAGCCGAACAAAGGCTCCGAGCCGGAAGTCGGCTGGCAATGGGCGTTGCAGATGGCGCGCTTCCACGACGTGACCGTGCTCACGCGCACCAACAATCGCGCGGTCATCGAGGCCGGTTTGCGCGCTTTGCCCCCCGGCCAGCCCGTGCCGAGTTTCGAGTATCACGACGAAGCCACCAGGGCGTTGCGTTGGAAAAAAAAGCTCGGCGCGACCACCGCCTATTACATTCTTTGGCAAAAAAGCGCGCACGCCGTCGTGGCGGATCTGGTGAGAAGTCGGCGCCCTGACCTGTTGCATCATGTGACCTTCGCCGGCTACCGTTATTGCACTGCGATTTGGGGCCACGGCGTCCCGTGCATCTGGGGGCCGATCGGCGGGATGGAGTCGATCCCGTGGCGGCTGTTGCCGTGGCGCTACCCGCGCGCGTGGCTCATCGAGGCGATCCGCAATGCCAACAACATCGTGCAGGCCACGCCGTTCCATATCCTGCCCGCGCGCGCGAATCTTTCCACGGCCATCCTCGTCTCCACCCCGGAGACCCAGCGCGCTTTCACCGCGCTCGACGTGGAGACGGAGTTGATGCCGACTATCGGCCTGCATTGCGATGAAATCCCGGTGGCGCCGAGACCCGTGCCGCGCGGCCCGCTGCGCCTGCTTTTCGTGGGCCAGATCATCCTGCTCAAAGGCGTCGATCTCCTGCTCCACGCCCTCCAGCAATCCGGCTCCAACGCCCAGCTCACGCTCATCGGCGACGGTACTTTTTTGGCTTCGGCCAAAGTGCTCGCAGCCCGTCTTGGGCTTGGGACGCAGGTCCATTTCGCCGGACGGTTGCCGCGGGAAAAAACCCTGCATGAATACCGCGGGCACGACGTTTTCATTTTTCCAAGCCTGCACGATTCCGGCGGCTTTGCCGTGCTCGAGGCGATGGCGAATGAACTGCCGGTGATCTGCCTCGACTGCGGGGGACCGGCCATGTCGGTCAACGGCTCTTGCGGCTTTCGCGTCCCACTGCGCACCCGGGGCCAAGTGATTTCCGACTTGGCCGTGGCAATTTCTTTTTACGACGGGCATCGCGAGGAAGTGCTCGCGCACGGCGCGGCGGCGCGGACGCGCGTTCGGGAAAATTACGACTGGGATCGCAAGGGCGAGGCCATGAATGCGGTGTACCAGCGCGCCATGGAACCTCGCGTTTCGCGCCGTCGCGCGCTGCATTTTCGCGGCGTGGGCTTGAGTCTGATCGTCCTCTTTCTCATCGGCGCGCTGGGATTTCTCACGTTGCGCGAGTTGAAAAAGAGCGCCTTTCAAATCGTGAACGACACCTTGCCGGGTCTCTCCGCCGCCGGGTCGGCGAATTCCACTCTCGACCAGGGGTTCAACCGCACGCTGCTTTTCATCCTGTCCGAAGACCCAGAGGAACGCCGTCGCTACCGTGATGAAATCAGAGATTTCGCGCAGGAGACCACCAATTATCTCCAGAGTTATCAGCAGTCCATTTACGAACCGGACGATCGCCAGAATTTCGGCCGCTGGATCGACCGGCGACGGACTTACAATGCCATCCGGGAAAAACTTTTTGTCCTGATCGAAGCCAACCAGCGCGAGGAAGCGCTGCACCTTTACCGGAAGACACTGCTGCCCGCCTTCGCCGAGTACAAGTCCGCCGGCGAAGCGATCCTGAAATACAACATCGAGCAAGGCGAGACTCGCGGCCGAAAAATCATCCGCCTTTCCATCCTCACCCAAGTCGTCGTGGCGATGCTGGCCGTGGTGCTTTTCGTCGCGGGATTCGTGATCGGCTTTTTCAAATAAGCTCCCGGAGCGCCGACTCGAGAGAGGCCAGGCAACGGCGCTCGGTGAATTGCGAGAGGAAGCGCGCACGCAACGCCGCCGCGCCGTCGCGCTTGAAGAGCGATTGAAACGCCGCCGCAATCTGCTGGGGCGCGCGCGGCGGCACGAAGCCGGGATATTCCGGCGGCAATATTTCGGGAATCGCACGCCAGGAAGTCGTCACGATTGCCAGCCCACACGCCATCGCTTCGAGCAGGCTCACTGGCTGGCCTTCCGCCGCGTAGTAGGTCGGGAAGCAAAAACAATCCGACTCGCAAAACAGCTTCCACTTCGTTTCTCCCGAAACAAAACCAACGTACGAAATTGCGTCCGCGCCGAGATCGGGCTGCTCGATTCGCCGTTGAAATTCCGCCTCTTCATCGGCATGCATAAACGCGCCCGCGACGGTGAGATGCACGCGGAGCCGTGATGACGAGTCGCGCAGAGATTTGTTCGCGAGCGCGACACTTTCGAGCGCGTCGAAGAGGCCTTTGTCCCGCGTGCAATGCGCGACGAAGAGCACTTTGAAAAGCTGCGGATCGCCGCCAGCCCGCCTGGCATCAGCCTTTGCGGGCGACCCACCCTCCAGCAGCGCGCGCCTCGCCTCCAGCCGTGCGCGGCGGCGCGGCAGCACGTTTTCGTCAAAATCGGGGCATGGGTCGGGGATGCCATTGGGCACGATTTCGACCTGCCAGCTTTGAAACCAGAGTGCGTCGCGCATGCTCGAAATCGCCAGCGCCACGCTCAACGCCGGGCCGTCCATCAGCGTGCGCGTGATCCAGCGCTCGATCGGCCAACCCTCGGCGCACAGCCAGTCGCCGAGTCCCGTCGCGTGCCAGTGGAAGATGGTCTTTTTAAAAAATGGGCGGCACAACAGCATCACGGCCCAGTCCCGATACAGCGCGAGACGCTTGCCCGGCGCGGGCACGTAATAGAAATAATTCGCCCCGTGGCGGAACCGGCACCACAGCGCCTCCGCGCAGTAGCGCAACAGCAGGCCCGCCTTCGACCAGCGCATCTCGCCGATCTCATCCATCGCATCGGAGAAACGGCTGTTGACGTGAAAGCACTCGATGGGAAATTTTGAATTTTGAATTTTGAATTTTGAATGGTCGGGCGCGGTGGTCTGGAATTCATCATTCAACATTTCGCATTCAGCACTCCGCGGCTCGCGGCGGCAGTCGCCGCCGAAACCATCGAGCATCAATTTCACCATGTAGCTCTGCCCGTGATGCGGCGGTGGCGTGTGGGCGAAGACGAGCAGCTTCATGCGAGGCGCGAAGTTTCCACCGCCGCAGCCAGCCGCGAAAGAAAAATGTCGGCGGGTGGCGCGCTCATTTCACCGCGCGCAACTGAATCGACGCGAACCGTTCCGCGCCCGCGAGCAGATCGCTGATGATCACCAAATGGTCGCCCGGCTTGGCCAGATTGCGCGCGACGAGCATTTCCTCGGCGGCGCGGATGGTGTCGTTCGGGTCGGCGTCGAGGGCGAGCAAGAGTGGATGCGTGCCCCAGTTCAGCGCGAGGCGACAGCACACTTCCTCCGTCGGCGCGAAGGCAAAAATCGGCTCGGAGTGCGTACGCAAATTCGAGGCGCAATCGGCCATGTAGCCGCTGCGGGTGAAGACGAGCAGTTTCGCCGAGGGCAGTTCGTTCGCGAGCACGACGGCGGAGCGGACGGTCTTTTGCCGGTCGTCTTCGAGGATCGCCTCGGCCGCGTAACCCGCGCCGCCGCTGCGCTCGATGCGCCGGGCGATGCGGTCGAGCACGCGGACGCATTCGTCGGGATAACGGCCGGTCGCGGTCTCGCCGCTGAGCATGATCGCGTCGGCCTGCTCGAAGACGGCGTTGGCCACGTCCGTGACTTCGGCGCGCGTGGGCACGGGCTTTTCAATCATCGACTCCAGCATCTGCGTCGCGACGATCACGGGCCGTCCCATGCGCAGGCAGCGCTTGACGATTTTGCGCTGGATGATCGGAAGATCCTCCATCGCGCACTCGATGCCGAGGTCGCCGCGCGCGACCATGATCGCGTCGGCTTCATCGATGATCGAGTTCATGCCGGCGACGGCGAGCTGGTCCTCGATTTTCGCCACGATGCGCGCGTGGCTGCCGTGGCTGGCGAGGACTTGGCGCAGCCACGTGACATCCTTCGCCTCCCGGCAAAAACTGAGCGCCACCATGTCCACGCCCAGCCGTGCGCCGAGTTCAACATCGCGCAAATCTTTCTCCGTGAGCGCGGGGAGATTCACGCGCACGCCGGGCAGATTGATGTGCCGCCGCGAGCCGAGCGCGCCTGGGGTTAGAACTTCGCAACAGAGGCGGTTGTGATTTTTTTCGAGCGCCTTCAGGTGAATGAGGCCGTTGTCCACGAGCACGGTCGCGCCGACATGCACGTCGTCCACGAAGCCGTCGTAGTTCACGTCCACGGATTTTTCCTCGCGGCTGGTTTCGCCCCGGACGGTGAATTCAAAAATATCGCCGGGGGCAATCTGGATCTCTCGCGGCACGACGCCGGTGCGGATGGCGGGGCCCTGGGTGTCCATCAAAATGCCAGTCGCGTGACCAAGCTCGCGCGCGAGTCGGCGAATGAGCGGGACGATCGCCGCGACGTGTTCGTGGGTGGCGTGGCTCATGTTGAGTCGCAGCACGTTGGCGCCGGCGGCGAGGAGAGCACCGATGGTTTCGGCGGTGGCGGT
>JANXWU010000104.1 GCA_025350985.1 Spartobacteria bacterium
ATCTGCGTGTGCGGGATTCCTCCACACGGCATATTCCAAAGTGCCACTGCCTAAGAGCACGTTGAAAAAGTCGAATCTGGAAGCCATGAAGCCATGAAAAGAGCGTCTGAAAATTTCGGCCTTCCTGGATTCATGGCTTCCAAATTCCTCCGAATGCCGCGCGCTCATCACCCAAGAGAAGACCTTTTCAACACGCTCAAACCTTCGAGCCGCTTGTCGCTGCGCGCGCAACTCGCTATCGTCCGCGCCATGCCCATTCTCACTTGCGATTTTCCCGGCTTGAAAAAAATCCGCAGCGGCAAGGTCCGCGAAATATTCGATCTCGGCGAACACCTGCTCTTCGTCGCCACCGACCGCATTTCCGCCTTCGACTGCGTGCTGCCAAATCCCATCCCGCACAAGGGCGCGGTGCTCACGCAAATTTCCGCGTTTTGGTTTGAAAAATTCGGCTTCGTGCCGAACCACGTCGTCACCGCGAATTTCTCGGAGTTCCCCGAAGAACTGAGACGGTTTCCCGAACTGCGCGGGCGCTCGATGATCGTGAAAAAATCGCAGCCGCTCGCCGTCGAGTGCATCGTGCGCGGCTATCTCGTCGGCTCGGGCTGGAAGGAATATCAGCAGCGCGGGACGGTCTGCGGCCAGCGACTTCCGTCCGGAATTCAGCAGGCCGAAAAGCTGCCCGAGACACTCTTCACGCCTTCGACCAAAGCCGAGAGCGGGCACGACGAAAATATTTCTTGGGACGAATGCCGCGGCATCGTCGGCGACGACGTCGCAAACAAAGTGCGCGCGTACAGCATCCGCATTTACGAGGAAGCGCGCGCGTACGCCGCCGAGCGCGGCATCATCGTCGCGGACACGAAATTCGAGTTCGGGCTGCGCGACGGCGAGATCGTCTGGATTGACGAATGCCTCACGCCCGACTCGTCGCGTTTCTGGCCGGCGGATCAATATGCCGTAGGCGCGAATCCGCCGAGCTACGACAAGCAATCTGTGCGCGACTATCTGGAGACGCTCGACTGGGACAAGACACCGCCCGCGCCGCCGCTGCCGGAAGACGTGATCGCGAAAACGAGCGACAAATATCTCGAAGCCTTCCGGCTCATCACCGGACGCGGCTTGCTGGGCGACTGATGGAATCGTCGATCGAGGAGTTCATCCTGTATCTCGCCACCGAGCGGGGGCTTTCGGAAAACTACCAGCTTTCGACGCGGCGCTCCTTGGAGGAGTTTGCCGCGTGGCTCTCGCGGGCGAAAAAAATCACGGAGCCCGACGGGGTGACGCATGGGCTCATCGGCGAGTACTTGGCGGCGCGAAAACAAGGCGGGCTCGCGGCGGCATCGATCAAACTCATCGTCGTCGCGATTAAGATTTTCTTCCGCTTTCTCGTCGCCCGGAAACGCCTCGCGACCGATCCCGCCGAGGTATTGCCGCTGCCGCGGATCGAGCGCTATCTGCCCGAGACGCTGAACGAGCTGGACGTCGAGCGTCTGCTCGCCGCCATCGACACGACGCAGCCGCGCGGCTTTCGCGACCGGGCGATTGTGGAATTGCTTTACGCGAGCGGTCTGCGCATTTCCGAACTCACAAACGCCCGACTCGAAAATCTCGACCTCGACAACGGCACGTTTCGCGTCACGGGAAAAGGTGATAAAACGCGGCTCGTGCCCGTCGGCAAAACGGCCCGGGAGGCGATTGCCGCCTACCTCGAGCGCGAACGGCCCGGCGTGGTGAAAGCGCGCACGGGAAGTGAGATTTTCCTCTCCCGCTTCGGTAAAAAGCTGACGACTGTGCGCGTCTGGCAGATCGTCAAAGCCATCGCGAAGCAGTCGGGACTGGAGCAAAATATTTACCCGCATCTGCTGCGCCATTCCTTCGCCACGCACCTGTTGAGCAACGGCGCTGACCTTCGCATTATCCAGGAAATGCTCGGGCACGCCGACATCTCGACGACACAGATTTACACGCACGTTGATCAATCGCGGCTCAAGGCCGTGCATCGAAAATTCCACCCGCGCGCGTAGCAAAAAAACGGCGCTCGTTCGAGCGCCGCGTTTTGAGATGCCGCGGGTTAGAGCTTGCTGGCGATGAACTTTTCCAGCTTCACGATGTCCGCCGCGAATTTACGGATGCCTTCCGCGGTTTTCTCCGTCGCCATCGCGTCGTCGTTGAGCAGGTAGCGAAACGTCTTTTCGTCGAGCGCGAGCCGCTGGATATCGCTCCGCTTCGCCACTTCGGGATCGAGTTTGAGCGTGAGCGGATCATGCGACGACGCCAGTTTAGCGAGCAAATCCGGCGAGATTGTCAGCAGGTCGCTGCCGGCGAGTTCCACGATTTGGCTGACGTTGCGAAAGCTCGCGCCCATGACTTCGGTCTGGTAGCCAAACTTTTTGTAGTAGTTGAAAATGGTTGTGACTGATTCCACTCCGGGATCTTCCGCGCCAACGTAGTCGCGCTTGTTCGCGGCTTTGAACCAGTCGTAAATGCGGCCGACGAACGGCGAAATAAGCTGCACTTTCGCCTCGGCGCAACGCACGGCTTGCACGAGCGAAAAGAGGAGCGTGAGGTTGCAGCGGATGCCTTCGCGTTCGAGCACTTCGGCGGCGGCGATGCCTTCCCAAGTCGAGGCGATTTTAATCAGGATGCGCTCGCGCGAGATGCCGTTCTCTTCGTACAGCGCGATGAGGTGCCGGCCCTTGGCGATCGAGCCTTCGGTGTCGAACGACAGTCGCGCATCGGTTTCGGTCGAGACTCGGCCCGGCACGATTTTCAAAATCTCCATCCCAAACGCGACGAGCACATAGTCGATCACGTCCTCGACTTGCGCCGCGCCACGGAGGCCGGAGCTTTTCCGGTCGGCGATGACCTTGTCCAGAATGTAGGCGTATTCGGGCTTTTGCGTTGCCTGGAAAATCAGGCTCGGATTGGTCG
>JANXWU010000129.1 GCA_025350985.1 Spartobacteria bacterium
ACGGAATGGGCAGCGAAGGAGTAGAAGATCAACGGCACAGTAAACAGAATGGCGGCAAGGATTCCCGCCAAGGCTGCGTGCTTAAACAGTCGCTCCACCGTGGACGGCGGGCCGGGCTTCCTATTCCCACCAATGAAGAAACCTGCTAGCGCGCGTGCAGTGGGAGCTAGCGCAACGAAGCCGGCGGCAAAGGCCGCGAAGGCTTTGGTATAAGTCTGGTTTTTTGCCACGAGTTGCTGCAAGCCGTGACCAGCGGTGTCGATCAGGGCGAAGACCAAGGCACCCGCGCAAAGGCCCAGTCCCAAGCCCAGGTCATAGGTTAGATGGTTGCGCGTGCGCAGTCGCTGCGTTTCCACGTCGCCCACGCCGACCGCGTCCTCCCTGCTTCGCCCCCGCCGCCAGGCCATCTGCACCGCGACAAAGGATCCGAGCAACGACAGGGCTAGCGCCGTCGGTTCGATGGCGAGTCCGTCGCGCACCCCCAGATAAAGCAACACCGCCGCAACTATCAAGACGACGGCCAGTGCCGGCGATTGGTAACGCTCGTGCTCATCCTGCGACACCATCCAATAGCCGACCATTCGCGGAACAACCAGAATCAGCAGCAGCAGTTCAAAAAAGAGAAACCAAGGACTGAAGAAGGGTCCCAGCGCGGCTTCGAGCAAGTGTTCCAACGGAAAGTCAGAAGGGGTGAGACGGACGAAACCAAGTCCCGTGGTCGCCGGGTCGAGCAGCCAGTAACGCACCAGATTAGCGAGTCCGAAGATGGCAAAGACCAGCAGTCCCACGACAAAGTGGACGGTAAGCAGGTTGCGGAGAAACACGGCTACGTCGAGGCGGACATCGCCCGAACCGGAAGGTGCGATGTAGTTGCCGTGCTTGCGCAACCACTCAATCGCTTTTGACTTGGGATTAGTTAGTTCCCTCTCGACCAAGTCCGGCGTGGAAGGCCGTTTGTCCTGTGCCAGCGGGGCTTCGCGGTAGCGATCAAAAAGCCGTCCTAGAAAGGCGCCGATGTAACCGCCACCGGAAACTGTGGAAAGGAAGTCAATCCGGCGCAGAGCCCGTCCTTGTGCCATCGCTTGCAGAATACCAAGCCCCAGGGTCGCACTGCGGACACCACCGCCGGAAAGAGCCAGTCCGGTCACGTCGTCGGACCAGTCCCCAGATGATTCTAGAACGGGCCTTGGCTCTTCCCCAACCTTTGTGTCAGCGGCAAAAGTGGACACTTCAACCAAGGCGTGCGCCGCTGTGACGGGCTGGCCCCCTAGCTGCGCACGACGCAGCGTTAATGCCTCTGCCTCCTTCACCCGCAGCTCACGCGGATAAGTGGGCGAGTCGGGCCATGCAGTCATAACATCCGTGCCGCCATGCCCTGAGTCTTCGATCAATACTTCGGCGGCTTTCTCGCTGGCCATGTAAATGTTGGTGACAATGAAGTAACCCGGAATCTTCGGAAAGATCGACGCGTCCACGACGCGCAAGCCAGCCACTCCCCGGACGCGAAAGCGTGAATCGAGCACGGCGTTTTCATCGTCTTCAGGTCCCATGCGGCAGGTGCCGCAGGCATGATGTCCCCACGCCGCGCGACGAATCCAATCCTTCAGCCGCCCGTCGTTTTCCTCCGGCACTTCGGCCAGCCCCGGATAGGTCTCTCCTTTAACTATAACTTTCGCGTGGCGCGCGATGCCACGCACAAACTTAACCCCTTCCACCAGGGCCTGAAGGTCGGGGTCTTCCGCGCTCTGACCCGGTTTGGAGCTTTCGTTGAAGTAATGAAAGTTGATCAACGGCGTGTCCAGCGGATCGATGCTGCGCAGCCGCACCGTGCCGTCGTGATTGCGAGTCTGACCTTTAAGGATCGCCCAGGTAAAAAAGTTGTGCTGGTCGCCAACCTTCGAGTAATCGACCTTGTAACCCTCGAAAGGCAGCGGCACCCCAAACATAAACAAATCAGGCTGCGCCAGCTTTGACCAAGTCCGATTAAACAAAATGCTGCGGGTAAGCAAACCCCATAAGCCGCGAATCGAACGCAGTTCGGCAATGCTGCGGGAACGCCAGAAGATACCAAGGACGGAACCGTTGCTGGTATAAAGACCTTGTCCTTGCTCCCGCCAGTTTTCCAGCGCGCCATCCGGTTGATTGGCTGGAACGGGAAGCTTGAAGGTCGCGTCATGGAGCAGCGAGAACTCTTCCTTCATCTCACTGATGACCGTGACTTCGTAACGGTCTTGCAAATTCAGGCCGACACTGGGCGAGGCAATGCGCTGCGCTTTACCGGCGGCGTTCAAGAGCGGCTTGCTCTCACGGTTCCAGAGCACGCAGGCAGGCTTGCCGTCCTTTTGGTCAAACTCCTTCAAGTGCGCGGGACAACCGATGCCGGAGAGCATTAACAACTGCGGCGTATTGAAAGCTCCGCCACAAAGGACGACTTCTCCTTTGCCGGAACTGACGAAGACCCTTTGCGCCGTGCCTGTTGAGGTTTCCGGTTGCGGATGCGCGCGGTAGAGCTTTTTGCCTTTCAAATACTCCACACCTACGGCTCTCGGTTGTTTGGCATTGTCCGAGTCCTTTGGGCCATCGAATAAGATTTTAGTAACCAGGCAATCCGTCCAGATTGTGAGGTTTTCAGGATGGCTGGCCTTTACCTCCAGCAATAGCTCACGGGGGCTGGAGCGGCGGCCGCCTTGCACCAATGGGGTGGCGGAGTTCTGATGGATCGTGGTCTTGCTTCCGCACACGGCCAGGGGCACCAAGACCACGCCTTCAGGATGTTCGGCCTGAGTGCGAGAGTGATTGGGATCGAGCGTTTCCAAGATCGTCCCGCGCAAGAACCGCGACACCAGAGTCCAGGCGCGATCAATGCCGGCGAGCTTGGCCTGCCAGAGCGCAGCCTTAAGCATCTTCACGATCTGAGGGTCGTGAAGACCGAGGGAGATGTCCGCAGTGCTGGTGTGCAGCCAGCCGTCGCGGCCGTGGCGTCCGCCGTCGTAGTCCGGCGCGCGCAGTCCCAGCCAGTTAAGATCGAAGAGCCAGCGCAAGTTATGCCAAAAGGACCTAGGGGTTGACTCAGGAATAGCATCCGGTTCGCGAAGGTATTCGTTGCGTTCCAGCCGCTCGAAATGATCCCGCATACGCTTGCCCCGCCACGACTCGTCGCCGAGAAAGTCGGCTAGGTCGTCCCAGTCGGCGTCGGGTCCGGCGATGGTGATCATGGCATTATGCACGGTGCAGCCACCGAGCGCCGCCGCCCGTGGATAGAAGATCCCGGCGTGGGTTTCGTTCTCGCCCTTGGTCTTGTCAGGTGAATGCCACTTGGCATCCTGACCAGTGGGCGGCTGATCGTAGTGTTTGACAAAGAATCGCCAGCTTAGGTCTGGATGCTCGGTCGAAACGGCGTGCAGCGCCGGAACCTGACTGACTTCACGCGCCGGGTCAGTCGCCGGAGCGTCCGCGTGGTTCGACCCCGCCTCGATGACCAACACTTTAAATCCCGCCAGCGCGAGCCGCGCTGCCAGCGGTCCGCCGCCTGCTCCCGAACCCACGATGATGTAGTCAAAGAGTTGCTCAGCACTGCCGGAGTTGGATGCGGAAGTCATAGGTTCGCGGATTAGATTAAAGAGACCACCTCGATCATTAACTCGTCGGGTTAGAATGTTTTGAGCAGTTCAATCAGCGCGTCCTTGTCCGCGTCACTCATGGTCTTAAACCATCCAAAGTAATGGCCGTGATCCATCACGAAATCCGGGCATTTGCTGACCTTCATCAAGCGGGGTGCAATCTGCTCCTTAAGCACCTTCTGCGCGGCGGCTTCGTCGAGATGCTGTGACTCAATCTCTGCCAGCTTGCCCAGGACAAAGGCGACGGTTTTGGGCAGGTCTTTCGCGTCCGGGTTGAGGTTGGCTAATAGGTTCACCGGTGTTCCTTTCGGAATCGGTCCAATGCGCACATTGCCGAGGCTGCCATTGACCAGATACAAAAGAATACCCAGAAACAAAGCCAGGATAATGGAAAGGTAACCCAGCCAGCGCGCCAGCCCTCGGGAAGGTATGAGGGTAAAGAACAAGAACGCTAGGACAAAGAGCACAGCACTCGGCTTCCACAGCGGATGAATCCGGCCCAGCCGGGGATACTTCATCTTCAGGTTCACGATCTTGCTAAGACTAGGAAGCTTGGAGAGAATCTGTGGCACATGGCCGCCGGGAAGATCCAGATAAGTGACTTCGGTCGTTCGCCAGATCAAGCCATGATCCCGCTTGAGTCGTTCTGGCGTGGCTTCGTTATAACTGGAACTTTCCCGGCGCTTCGCCGGCCAGAGCAACTTGCGGATGGAGTCGTCGAACGACAAAAGCCGCCCCTCGACCGATGGGTCGTTGTTAAACAAACCCAAGCTGTTGTTGTGCAAGAAAGGAGCCGTCGCCCACACGGAAATCAAGGAAGCAGGGCGATAGAAGCCCGGGCCGCCGCCGCCCTCCGGTATTGGCGGCTGACCCGCTGGCGTTCGGACTTTGTGCCGGGGGTAGAACTGGTCGGCCCCTCCATCCTTGCCCAGATAAGGATTAAAAAAGTCGATCGCTCCGACATTCGGCAGCCGCCGATAGCTTTCCGAGCTATAGTCCTGCCACATATTACCCGTCATGCCATTGGTCGCCATAGCCCGGCCTGCATTCGTGCGGATGATATTGATTGGGATGCGGTAATCAGTGGAGAGATAGTTACCCTGCCAGAACTTCGGTTGTTTGATCACCGCGAGCGCCCAAGCCTGGTAGTCCGGGTCACTAAGCCATTGACCGGGGTCGTGATCCCAGAACTCGCCAGCTTTCGCCCACTCCGCGAGTTTGTCTTTGCGCTTAGTCGCTATCCGGTCGAATTGCGTCTGCTCGAGCGGCACGCCGGCTTCAGGCTTCTTTCCATCGACGGGCGGCAGTGTTGTCGCAAGAGATGCGGCGCCGATACTCTCCGGCTGGATACTGGAATGGCAGACGATGCAGTTCTTCGCGAAGACCTGACGGCCCTGCGCGAGCTTGGAAACATCGACTCGTTGGGCGCGCTCGGCAGCGAGGAGTGTTTTCAAATCGGCATGTTCAATTTCCGATTTGGCCTTGAGCGCCGCTTCGTCAACCGGGGCGTTTCGATCGATAGTCTTGAGACTGCCGCCATTGTCTGCGGCGGCTGACAAGGGCATGGGCGGCGTGATTTTCAGAAAGTAATCGCGCAAGGGCCCCACCCGGCGTTCGGTGGCGTGCCAATAGACCGAGTGTGCCTTGGAGTCGTCAATTTTGAAAGGTGACTGCGGTTTGAAACCAATGAGCGGCTCATGCAAGGTAATCCATTGCTCGTAATAGGAGCCGATGTTGAGAAAGACGCGCGCGAGCGCCACCCACGCGCCCACGGAATCCGCGCCATCAAGCAGGACGCGCGGCACGAAGCGCGGATTGTCATTAGAAGCCGGCAGATTCTTAATCAAGTCAAGGTAAGCCTTGGGCGCTTCGACGACAGGATCATACCAAAGCGAAGGCCGGCTGGCGCTGACGGGAGACAGTTGCTCCTGCGGAAGTTCAAACGAGCGGACGACCCGTTGTGGCACGCCAAAGACCGCATTCATGGCATTGGCATTGTTGATATTGTCCGACGCGATCAAGGAGGTGTCGATCGTGCCCGCCACCTGGCTTTCGAGCAGGTGATAGACAAAGTTATCCTTGCGCAGCAAGTTTCCGAAGACCATGCCGACGCGGAGATATTGCGCGCCAATGTTGCCGGAGAGGTTGGCCCATTGCGGGTTGACGATGTCGCGCGGCGGACTCAGTGGGTGGAAGGAAGCGTGGCAAAAGGCACAGCTCATGCCTACGCGGAAAGGTCGGATCAGGCTGGGATTATTGTAATAGGACGGGTCATTGTAGAAGCGGACCGGGTCCCACTTTTTCTGTGCTTCCTTGCTCTCGATGAACTTTGGATTCGGAAACAAGCGCAGACCGATCACGCCGCTGGAAAGGCCGTAGATTTTCGGCGGAGGCAGGTTTAGGTCATAAGCTTTCCCGGTTAACTCATCTGCATAAGTGTCCCCGCTTCCTGCCATTGGTTTATCGGCATAGGAACCCGGCAGGGCTTGGCTGGCAGCGTAGCTTTTAGGAACCGCCACCTCTGCCGGTGAGCTAAAGGCCTTCTTCAAGTAATCGTCACGCCACTGCCTTCGCCCCTCATCGGCTGGCGCGTCGAGTCGTAGTCCGAAGTCGGACGGCCCCGGAGTGGCGGTCTGCTTCATATTAGGCTCATTGATTAGTCCCACATCCCGAAACCGAGTCGAGCGATGGCTGCTGTCGATAACCTTTAAGAGATCGGTGAAGCCGAGGCTGTTATTCGCCAGCCAATCCCAAAAGCCCTCATTGCCCGCGCACCACATCATCCAAGTATTGCGGCCCAGGATTTCGCTTTCGCGCAGTTTTTTATAACGATCATCC
This sequence comes from Spartobacteria bacterium, assembly GCA_025350985.1. Lineage (GTDB taxonomy): Bacteria > Verrucomicrobiota > Verrucomicrobiia > Chthoniobacterales > Chthoniobacteraceae > JANXWU01. The sequence continues at coordinate 6,459 of JANXWU010000129.1, forward strand.
GCAAGCTGTGGGTCGAGCTTTTCGTCCTGCGTCAGCAAGTCCGCTACCTTAGCCGGTCCATAAGATGGCTGCCGATCGCGCAACTGATCGGGCCACACTTCATCGGCCGGATTCGGTCCGCCTGCCGGCAAGGCCACGCGGTCCATCCCGGCAAAGTAGTTGTCCACCTGGCGCGGGGTGAAATCGAGCGCCGCCTGCTCCGCCGTCCGACCCTGCTTGCGAGCGATGACCATGGCTTCGTCATCTTGAGCGCCACGGCTGCTGGCGGTCCGGCGGTGACAGCCAGATGAAAGCAAGCTAAGCGCGGCGAAAACAATGAACGGAAAGGCCGGAAATCGTGGCATAGGATAAACGAGTGGAAAACCGGGTGCAGGCAACGAGGCGTTGCGACCTGCTTGAATTAGGGAATCGCGGAGAAATCCGCAATAGGTGGTTGCACCCATGCGCCGTGAGTTCAATCGCCGCTGGTATTTCCGGTCACCAAAGTTCATGACACGCTACGGTGACTTAAAGTGTCGGGACCAATTCAAACCTTGGAAACAACGAACCACTTCTCAACGCGGGCGCGCGTGACATTCCTGCTTCTCGCCGCCGGAATTCTCGCCAGCGGGGGCTTCGCTTGGTTCATCACTTCGCACGACGCCGCTTTTTGGAACCAATCCGCCGATCGACAACTGCGCCTCCTCGCCACCACCGGCGATCTTGCGCATCTCGGCAAAGCCAGAAACGCCATCACGCATTCGCTCGCGGCGGAGTCCGCTTCCACCAACCGCGCCGGGCTCATCCTGCGCGCCCGCGCAGCTTTGGCGGCGCATCGTTTCGAGGAGGCGAGGTGCGACGCCGGACGTGTGCGGGCTCTGGTTCCCGGAAACTCACTCGCGCTCCGTTATCTCGGAGATGCGTGGTTCAACTTGGGAGACTACAACGAGGCCGCGCAAGTTTGGAACGAGCTACTCGCCGTCGAGAAAAGCAGCCTCGTGACCGAGCCGCGCCTGGCTCAACTCGACTTGATCTTTGGCCGGGACGAGAGCGCGCGGCAGCGGCTGGAAGCGGGATTGAAGGCCGCCCGAAGGCTAACGCCGCCCGCGCCGGAAATCGTCGCCTGGTTTTGCGTGCAGGTGGGTGAGCTGGCGTTTAAATCAGGAGACTGGGACACAGCCGGGACTCACTACGACGCTGCGCTCGCCGCGCAGCCGGACTATTATTCCGCCCTTGACCACCAAGCCGAACTGCGCGGCGCGCAAGGCCGCTACTCGGAAGCCGTGGAGCTTTACACCCGGTTGATCCGGCGTTGCCCTCGACCGGAATTCATGCAGGCGCGTGGCGATTTGCACGCTTTTGCGGGCCAGCCCGACGCAGCCCGCCGGTGGCACAAAATGGCGCGCGAGGCTTACCTTGCCTCTGTCGATCAAGGTGAAATCGTTTACTTTCATCACCTCGCCGGCTTTTTCGCCGCCTCCGTGGAAGAACCACAACAAGCGGTGGAATGGGCGCGGCGCGATTTTGCGCTGCGCCACGGAATCACCGCCTGCGACGCGCTGGCGTGGGCTTTGCACAAGGCCGGTCATCTCGCAGAGGCCCGCGCGATGAGCGAGCGCGCGCTCGCGACCGGCACGCGCGACCCGCATCTGCTTTACCACGCTGCAATGATCCGCATGGCGGCGGGCGACATCGCGGGTGGCGCGGCGCTGACCCAGCAAGCCCTCGAGGCGAATCCGCGTTATTTCGGTTTCCACGTTCACCGCTAGGCTTCGCAAAAATCGGAGCACAGCACTGTTACTCACACTACCCGGAATGACTGGCGTTGGCGGGTAGGTATGAATAGTTGTAAATGCTCGCCATGACACGTTTCCTCCCACTCCTTCAATGGCGGCGATGCCGCGAACACTAATGAAACACCTCGTATTTTTTCTCGCCGTCCTAACCCTCCTTCGCCCAAGCGCGGCCCCTGCCGCCGAAGTTCAGAAAGCCGAAATGGCGGGCTATCTATTAGTCTCGTCGGATAAAGTTTCCGAGGAATACAACGCTGGCTTTTCGCTCTATGCCGCTGCCTGGCCGTTGCTGCAACAGTATCCGGGGCATCGCTTCCAGACCGGACTTTTCGGCACTTGGATGCACGCGCAGTATCAGGGCAAGCCACCGGCAGACCTTTACTCTGACATCGAAGGCGGACTAGGCTGGTGGCGCGACACCCGCTTCCCGACGGAGACGCCAAAGTTCATCATGGGCGGGGTGGCGGTGAATTTCAAAGAGATCGCCAATGGTCCCGCGCACGGTCGTGGCACTTGGGACAAGCCCCAAGGCCTCTATGGGGTCGCGCAACTAAGCCCGTGGCTGCTCTTCCCCATCGATGGATTGAACTTAAAGCAGGGAACCTGCGGGGAGCTATTCGGTTATGGGTATCTGCCGCTGCCGTTGACAGCCGCCAAGGCAACCACCGGTGGCAAGAAGGTTGCGACCGGCGACAATTCTTGGACGCTGTTCCTCAACACAGGGAACTTCAAAGGACCGGTCTGTTTCTTCACGCCATACTTCTGGTCACACTCCGCAGAGCTGAACCCGGACTTGGCAGGCCTGTTACTGGACTCGAGACCTTCGGCTCCGAACAAACCTTTTCAAATGGAGACTCAGTATGTGCCGGGCGCGCTCTCCAAGGACGAGAAGGGGGAGACTTACGCGCGCGTCGCGCCGACTTCTTTCCCAGTAGGATCGGATGGCAACACGGTTATCCTGCATCGCCTCACGTCCTATAATCGCAAAGCTCTCTGGGATGGCGTGAAAGCATGGTTCGAGGGTGGTCCGGTTGTCAGTGGAGCAATTAGTTCCGACGGCTCCCATGTGCAGACTTTGCGAGCCGGCGGCGGCTCGACATGGAGGATTTACGCGGAGAAAACTCCCAAGGAACAAAAGGTTGCAATGGCGTGGGGTTCGTTCGCCACGGCGATCGCACCTGATCCTACGACTTATGGCTATAAGTGGAATGAGCAGTTAGTTAGAAAGGTGAAAGACGCGAACGGGGCCCGCGTGGTGCTCCCGGAATACTTTCATCTACAGAACAACGGAAAGAAGGACCAGTGGGTTGCGGTCAAACCAGCCGAGATACCGGCTGGATTAGGATTGGACGCGTGGCGTTTTGATCGACCAAAGGAGAAAGCGTCCGAACCTTATGACACACCCGAAGCTCCCGATAGCTCCTTTAAGAGGCCAGGTCCAGTCGCCGGGCCTTGCAAGACGCGTCTGGGTGACGGCAGTGTGGTGACTTACTATTGGTATCGCTTTGCCGATCAGCCGGCATTGCTCAATGCCGACCTGACCAAGGAGGAGCGCGAGAAAATGCAGGTGAAGGTGGAGAAGCTGCACCGGACTTGGACAAAGAATCGCGATTACCTAGCGCCGCCCACCGTCGGCAAACTCGCCGACTTGGATCAAGCTCAGCTCGTGACTCCTCCCAAGGGACTGGAGATCGGCTATGTCCCAATTGCCACGCGACAAGAGTTGGAACCTTCTCGTCCCATCAAATAACCGAGTTGGATCCGCTGCTATTCAAGGCTTCCGTAAACGGCCTTAACCAGCGAGAGCGCCCGGTCGCTTGGCAAAACTTCGATGTCCATCTGATTCATCGTGTAGGCGAAGGCCACGCGATTTTCCGGATCGGCAAAGGCGAGGCTGCCCCCGGAACCAGGATGCCCAAACGCGCGTGCCGAAGGTCCGAAGAGCGCGCGTCGCTTTGTGCCATCCGCTGAAACGGGGTCTTGCATAAATCCAGCGGAAAATGCCGTCTCGACTGCGAGCACTTTGTCCTCGCCGCTGGTCAGGGTCGTGGTCATCCACGAGATCGCCTGCGGCGAAAAAAAGCGGACGCCGTCGAGTTTGCCGCCGTTGGCCAGCAACGCATAAAACTTCGTCAGCCCCGCCGCCGTCGCGATGCCGCCGAACGCCGGGAACGACGCCCTGCGTGCCTCGCGGGTGTTCATGCCGGGGATGCCGCCGATTCCTTTGGCCGGAAAAAATGCCCGCGCGGTGAGCGAAGCCGGATCGCCCCAACCCCGAAAAAACGGGGTGTCGGGGAGCTTCGGCGCGCGTGGAGGAAAAATCGGCGCGACGCTTTCCAGCAATCCCTCGGGCACGCCGAACCACGCCTGGATTGCGAGCGGTTCGGCGAAGGTGCGCCGCCAGTATTCGCCAAGCGTCAACCCCGCGAGACGGCGGACGAGTTCATCGGCCAAAAAACCGAACGTGCGCGGGTGATAACCGTGTCCCGAACCCGGTCGCCAAAGCGGGGTCTGCGCCGCCAGCCACTCGACCACCCGTTCATGATCGAAGACCGAAACGTCCGGCGGCAAGAGCGGCAACCCGGCTTGGTGCGAGAGCAATTGCCCGACGGTGACACCGTCCTTTTCGCCCTGCGCAAACGCCGGCCAGATTTCCGCGACGGACGTTTCCAGCGGCAGTGCACGTTGATCCAAGCAATGCAGAACACACGCGGCGGCGAGCCCTTTACCCACCGACCAGACGAGCACCGGCGTGTATGGCGTCCAGGGTTTTGTTCTTTCGCGGTCGCAAAAACCGTCCGCCAAGTTTGCGACTACCTCGCCTTCCTGCCACACCGAAACGGAGGCACCCCATTCGCCGCGCCGCGAAAAGTTTTCCTCGAAAACCTGAGTCAGCCGGGTCAACTAAACGTCGTATTTTCCGCTGGCTGAAATTTGCGCGCGATATTCGGCCGCCGTTTTCAGCGTTTCAATTTCCTCGCCCGCTTCGACCGCCAACCGGAACAGCCAGCCCTCGCCAAACGGATCGCGATTGAGCAACCCCGGATCAATGCCGAGCGCTTCGTTTACTTCCGTGATCGTGCCGCTGACGGGCGCGTAAATATCGCTCGCGGCTTTGACCGATTCGACCACGGCGATGGGCTTGCCCGCCTGCGTCTGCGCGCCGACTTTCGGGAGTTCGACAAAGACGATGTCGGTCAACTCTGCCTGCGCGTGGTCGGTGATGCCGACGCGGGCATTCGCGCCCTCGAGGAGGAGCCACTCGTGCGAGGTCGTGTATTTGCGATCTTCGGGGACGTTCATGAGATTAGGGCGTTGAAATTCGCGCTGGGGAAGGCCGTCGGACGGAGGAGGACCATTGAGTAAATCCACCGGGAAGTCCAGAACCGCGCTCGCGGTTCAATCGATACGTTCAACTTTTTCGATACAGCGGTTTCTTCTCGATCGTTGCCGGGAAACGCCGCCCGCGCACGTC
>JANXWU010000135.1 GCA_025350985.1 Spartobacteria bacterium
GGATGCCGTTGCAAGTTCACCCACACCAATGCTTCTTTCTTGAACGCTTCTGCCGCTTCGGGATTGGCTGTCAATTCTTCTTTGAATGTCTTCAAAGCCAAATCTTCTCCGGTTTCCAAAAACCGAACGTGATAGACTATCCCGAATCCGCCCTTACCGAGCACGCGACACACCTCAAACTTTCCAGCAATCACCTCCCCAATTTGATAGGGCTGAACTGACTCAGCCGGAGAAGGACTCGCTTCAGCGGCAGGTTTCCTCTCGACGCGCGGTGTCGGCTTTTTTCTGCCGAACAATTTGTCGAAAAAGCCGTTCATTGGCCCACAAGACCATCTAACTCACTTGAGGTCGAGCCGTGTTGCGGATATGGCGATACCTTTCTCACGCCATGAAACGCCCAGCGGCCCAACCCACCAGCCCGCGAAGAGTACTCATCTTCGTGGACGAATCCAACGTGACCAGCTCCGCGAAGGTCTCCAATCGCAAGCTCGATTGGCTCAAGCTCCGGGATTTTCTGGTCAGGGATCGCGAGCTTTTGGAGATGGTCGTCTATGCCGGGCTGCCTCCGGCGATGACGGAGTGGCAGGCGGAACGGGACCGGGAGAATAAGTTTCTGCACTGGCTCCGCGCGCACGGAATCCTGGTGGTGACGAAAGAGGGCGCGTCGGCGGCTGAGGCGCGTGACGGGCTGTTTCCCGAGCGGGCTGATTTACTGCAAAAAATCGGCTGGCAAATGGCCGCGCGGCAAGCAAGGTTCCGCGCATGAATAAATTCGTGACGGTGATCGCGTTTCTGGCTTTTGGCCCGCTCAGTTGCTTCGGTCGCGACACCGCGTATCAAGCCTTGCGCACCCTCGGCAAAATCCGCGGGCAGTCGATTTTAAACCATGTGATCGAAGTGGAGGGGCACGGGGGATCGCCGCAGCCGCAGACTTGGAAAGTGCTCGTCGATGACCCGGCGGCGCGGTCTGGGGTGCGCGAATTCGAGATCGCGAACGGACGCATCGTGTCGGAACGGACGCCGACGCGGGCGTATGCGGGCTCGGGTGAAAACGCGATGATGGATTTCGCCAAGCTGAATCTCGATTCGACGGGAGCTTTCACCGTGGCGGAGCAGGAGGCGGGCAAAACCCGCTTCGGCTTTGACAAAGTCGATTACCTGCTGCGCCGCGACGACCGGGGGACGACGCCGATTTGGGTGCTGCGCCTGATGGATTCCCAGCATGTCAACGTCGCCACGCTGCACGTCGCCGCCGACAGTGGCGTGATCACGCAGCGCCGCGGGTTGAATGACCGGGGGCGCGACGCGGACGTGGCCGACGACCAGCCGATGGCGCGCGGCGACCGCGAGGAGGATTCGGGCCGGGAGATTCACGTCGGCCACGAGATCGACAAGGCGCTGCACCGCGTCGGCGGATCGTTGCAGGAATTTTTCACCGGACGGCGGACGGTGGACCGGCGGTTTCGCGACGAACCGTGATCGTGGCGAAACTCACGCTGCGATGAGGTCCGGCACGGAGCCGGTCGGGTCGAATTATTTTTTCGCTTTTTTGGCAAAGGCTGCCACGTCCCGCGCGGCTTTGGTTTCGGCTCCCGGTTTGTCGAGGAAACCGAGGTCGCGGAACCAATCCATGTAACGATCGAGCCAGGTGCTGTAGGGGATTTGGTCGGGGCCAGTCCGTTTCACTCCGTGCCCGCCGCGACCGTAAATGTGCATCTCCAAATTCGGCACGGTCGCCTTGAGCATCGGAGTGAAATAATCCGTCGCCCAGAGGGCGTGGACGCGGTCGCCGGAGCCGGCGCACGCGATGAAGCTCGGCGGGACATTCGCCGGGATGGGGGTTTCAGGATTTCTCGTGAACGGCGTCGGACCGGGGTAGATGACTCCCACAAAATCAGGCCGCGCGGAGACGTTTGCGAGCGGGTCGGGCGCGCCATTTTTCTTCGCAAACTCGTCGAAGAAAAGAGCGGCGGGCGCGGAGAGTTCGGCCCCCGCTGAGAAGCCGATCATCCCAATTTTGGCGGGATCGAGTTTCCACTCCGCCGCGTGCCCGCGGACGAGACGGATGGCTTGCAGCGCGTCATTCACCGCATCGGTCGTCGGCTCGTAGCCGTCCACGCGCAGGCGGTTGCGCAGGATGATTGTGGAGACGCCGGCTTTGTTAAAAATGGGCACGTAATCCCCGCCCTCGGGACCGACCCAAAGAATCTTGTGCCCGCCGCGGGGCGCGACGATCACCGCCGCGCCGTTGAGCGAGCGGTCGGTGGCGAGATGCACCTCGATCGATGGGTTGTGGATGTTGATGACGTTGGTGATCGGCCCCTTGCCGCCGGTCGCGGAGTTGTAGTTCTCCGGCTCGTGGAGGCGCTCGTGTTTGAGCAGAGGCGAGGTCGGCGGATAGAGCGGCAGGATCAATCCGCCCGGCACGATGAGTTGCGGCTTGAACGCGCCGTCGGCAGCCGTGCGCGCGGGCGACTGGCTCTGGGCAAAACAGGTGGCAATCGTCAGGAGAAAAAGTGCGGCGAGTGTCGGTTTCATGGAGGACTGGAAAAGGGGGATTATCGACGCGGCGCGGAGGCAATGAAAGGTTTCCGCGCTAGGGGAGCGCACGCGCCTCGCGTGCGGGCGATGGCGCCCCCGCCACCGCGGACTTTCGGCGGGCCGGAATCCACGAGCGATGGCCTGTAAAGAATCCACGCCACCTAAAAGTCCGTTTCCGCGAGGCGCGTAAACCGGCACGCGAGGCGCGCGCGCTCCCCGGACCATCCCACTGGTGCGTGATTCCGCTCCGCGCCCTCCGCGTTAAAATCCGATTTCTGCTTTGCCCTGGGCGCGGACGGGCCGCTAGACTCCCCGCCTCATGTTAGACAAACTTCTTCTCTTCGGTGGCGCGGCGCTCCTCATCGGCGCGTTTATTTTCGTCGTCATTTTTCTGAACTTCATCGGCCTCTGGGTGCGCGCGCGCGTCGCCAATGCACCGGTCGGTTTGTTCACCATGTTCGCCATGCGGCTGCGGCGCGTGCCGGTGAGCATGATCGTCGATAATCGCATTACCGCCGTGAAAGCCGGCATCGATCTCGACACCGACGTCCTCGAAGCGCACTACCTTTCCGGCGGCGACGTCGGCCATGTCGTGCTGGCTTTGATCGCCGCCGACAAAGCAGGCATCGCGCTGGATTTTAACCGCGCCTGCGCCATCGACCTCGCAACGAAGGGCACCGGCAAAACCGTGCTCGAAGCGGTGCGCACGAGCATCAATCCCAAGGTCATCGACTGCCCGAATCCCGCCATGGGCCGCGCGACGATCGATGGCGTCGCGAAGGACGGCATCGGCGTGAAAGCGAAGGCGCGCGTGACGGTTCGTTCGCACTTGGACCGGTTCGTCGGCGGGGCGACCGAGGAGACGATCATCGCGCGCGTGGGCGAGGGGATTGTCAGCGCCATCGGCTCGGCGGATTCGTACAAGCACGTTCTGGAAAATCCCGACCGCATCTCCAAAGCTGTGCTGGCCAAGGGACTCGACAGCAACACGGCGTTCGAGATTTTGTCCATCGACATTGCGGACGTGGACGTGGGCGACAACATCGGCGCGAAACTCCAAGCCGAGCAGGCCGAAGCCGACAAGCGCGTCGCCCAGGCGAAGGCCGAAGTGCGCCGCGCCGCCGCCGTCGCCGTCGAGCAGGAAATGCGCGCCCGCACGCAGGAGATGCGCGCGAAAGTGGTCGAGGCCGAAGCGCAGGTGCCGCAGGCGATGGCGGACGCATTTCGCTCGGGCAATCTGGGCATCATGGATTACGTGAAAATGAAAAACGTGCAGGCCGACACGACGATGCGCGAGTCGATCGCCGGCGCTGACAAGAAGCCGGAGGATGCGAAGTGAACGAGTGGTTCG
>JANXWU010000175.1 GCA_025350985.1 Spartobacteria bacterium
CTAGCTCGGCCAGTTGTTTTTCAGAATAGTCGGGCGGTGCATATTCCATCTGCAGCCATCCGATCAGATGCTCCTCGATCAGCTCGGGCGGAAAGTCTGGGTTGTCCGCGTGAATGCGCTGCACGCAAGCGGGAATGGACAACCGTTTGCCATCTTCCCAGATAATCTTGCGCTTGTTCGCGTCGACCTGAGCTGTTTCCAGCAACATCTAGACCGCATCTAACACTTCACCGGAAAGCTCGCCTTCGGCCGAGCCCATCCATTCGGAAAAGCCCTCAAGGAATGGATTGTCCTCGAAGGGATGCTTCTTTTGTCGTTTGCCCATGAACTAAGCATACCACCGCCGGCTCAGGGTCTGCGTGCGAGCTTTATCTTGAGGCGGCTGTGCTCGATGCCCAAGTCGCCCCATTCCTCGCTCAGGGCTTTGAAACGTTTGTAGTTGGCGATCTCGCGGCGCACCTCGCGCACGTTCTCGCGTGCGACATACTCGGTTCGGCTCTTCATCTGCCGTGTGTAGCTCAGTTGGTAGTAGGCCCCGCTTTGGTTCTCCGGATCCTTGTACTGGCGGGTGAGGGAGCCCGGTCGCATGTCATCGACTGCGGCCAGTTCTGCCTTGATCTGGTGAATACGTTTGCGGATCTGATCGAGACGTTTGTTGGTCATTTGCCCACACGCCTGTGCGGGCGCGCCTCCTTTAAGAAGATTGAGCTTGTACTTTCTCCTGACGAAGTATAGCATATTAGTGCTCTACCATGTCAACAACCATCGATAGGAGAAACCATGTCACTGTGGATTGCCTGGAGTAACGCGATCTGGTTGCTGCGCCCGGCGTTCTCGCGCCAACGTAGCTTCCTGTGGTTTGTCACCGCCGTGGCCGGCCTCACCGTACGCACCGAGCTGCTGGGCGTCACCAGCATCGTGCGCGCGCTCAAGCTTAAGCCCCGCTTCTACAACCAGTTGCGCGAGAACTTTCACAGCAGCGCCGTGAAGCTCGATCGGCTCTGCGCCCTGTGGACCCAGGCCGTGCTGCGGCTGTTCCCTCAGCCGCTACGCGTCAATGGCCGGCGGGTGCTGGTCGGCGACGGCATCAAGATACCCAAGTGCGGCAAGAAAATGCCCGGCGTCAAGCTGCTGCACCAGCAATCGGACTCCAACACCAAACCAGAATATATTATGGGTCACTCCCTACAGGCCGTGAGCCTGCTCGTTGAAGCCGCCCACAGCACCTTCGCCGTACCACTGGCCGCGCGCATCCACGAAGGGCTGGTGTGGTCCAATCGTGATCGGCGCACCTTGCTCGACAAGATGATCGCGCTGCTCGCCATCGTGGGCATCAACGACCCGTTCTATTTCGTGGCCGACGCCTACTATGCCGCCCGCAAAATCATCAAGGGATTACTCGATCAGAACAACCACTTGGTCAGCCGGGTAAAATCTAATGCGGTCGCTTATGTCCCGCATTCGCACTGTGGCCCGCGCAAAAGGGGCCGTCCCCGGCTCTACGGCACCAAGCTCAAGCTTAACTCGTTGTTCAAGGACCCCAAGACCATGCAATCGGCCGCAAGCCCGGTCTATGGCGAACACAACGTCACGATCCAGTATCGGGTCTGCGATTTACTGTGGCGCCCGGTCGGCCGCCTGGTGCGCTTCGTGACGGTCATTCATCCTTCCCGAGGCGCCTGCCTGTTGATGTGCACGGACCTCACCTTGAGCGCCATCGACATCATTCGTCTGTATGGCCTGCGTTTCAAGATTGAATTTAGCTTCAAACAGGCCGTGCGACTGATTGGCTCATTCGCCTATCATTTCTGGATGCAGGACATGAAGCCACTGCGCCGCGGAAACGGCAATCAACATCTTCATCGCGAGTCGCTTGACTACCGCAACGCCATCAAACGCAAGATCCACGCCTATCATGTCTTCATCCAGGCCGGCATCATCTGTCAGGGACTGCTTCAGTACCTGTCCGTCGCCTTTCCCGCGCTGGTCTGGAATTCCTTCCGGTCCTGGTTGCGCACGATCCGTCCTGGCATTCCACCCTCGGAACTGGTTGTCGCCAATGCCTTACGCCAGACCCTGCCCGAATTTCTCTTGAATAACCCCCAACGCGATTTCATCGAGAAATTCATCGTCGAAAGGCAAGATCCCGCGACCATGGAGATGTTCCGCTTGGCCACATAAGGTCACGCCCGGGGTAAACTTCGCACTCTCAAGACCATAAGTATGTAGCACGTATCGGGAGCGGGAATGTCAAGAGCTGCTTCGCGCAGCAGGACGCACTGACTCTCGTATCGGGCGCTGCAAAATAAACTGGCTTTGGGGGCTGATGACTGCGGTGGTCACAAGCAAACCCGCATT
>JANXWU010000192.1 GCA_025350985.1 Spartobacteria bacterium
GGACGAAAACGGACAGCTCGTCGGTTTTGTGTTCGTCGATATCACCACTGACGACATCGAGGGTTACGTGCGCACGGCGTCGCAGCGCATTGGCGAGCGCGTGAAGTTTCCACCGGGCTATTACATCCAGTGGGCGGGACAGTTCGAGTCTTTGCGCCACGCGGAGCAGCGGCTGAAAATCCTCATTCCGCTCACGCTGCTCATCATCTTCGTGCTCCTTTTTCTCAACACGAAATCAGTGACGAAAACGTGCATCGTCCTGCTGGCCGTGCCGTTCTCGCTCGTCGGCGCTTTCTGGCTGCTCTACCTGCTTGGCTACAACATGAGCCCCGCCGTCTGGGTCGGCATCATCGCGCTCGCGGGCCTCGATGCGGAGACCGGGGTGGTGATGTTGCTGTATCTCGATCACGCTTGGGAAAAATTCCGAGCCGAGGGCCGGATGCACTCGCTGGCCGATCTTTACGCCGCCGTGAAAGAAGGGGCCGTGCAGCGCATCCGCCCGAAGGTGATGACGGTCTGCGCCATTCTTTTTGGCCTGCTGCCGATCATGTGGTCGCCCGTCACACAGGCCGGCGCGGACGTGATGAAACGCATCGCCACGCCGATGATCGGCGGTGTCGTCACGTCGGCAATTTTGGAGTTGCTCATCTATCCCGTGATTTTCGTGCTTTGGAAAAAACGCGAACTCGCGGGCGTTCCTGTCACTCCGGCAGGTGGCGCAGGAACTCTTGAAACTGCGGCTGCTTCGGCTTGAGCGCGATGGCCTTTTCAATCGCCGCGCGCGCGCCGGGGAAGTCCTTCTGTTCGGATTTTACGCGGGCCAGCAAGTACCACGTCTTCGCGTCCGCGGGCTCGATGGCGAGCGAAGCGCGAAAGAGTTTCTCGGCCAAGTCCCAGCGCTTTTCGTCCATCGCCAGGACGCCCAGATTGTTATACGCGCCGCTGTGCCGGGGATTGATTTCGATGGCGCGCCGAAGGAATTGCTTCGCTCGAGTCGTGTCCTTTTTGGAGAGCCAGAGATTGCCGAGGGCGAAGTTTATTTCGGAGTTCAGCGGGACGTAGGCGTAGGCGGCTTCGAGGTTTTTTTGCGCTCGGACGAGATCGCCGGCTTCCTGGGCTTTGACGCCGGTGTTGTAAAGATCGAGCGACCACAAGCCTTCGTCGCGAGGCGGCTGGGCGACGAAGCAGGTCATCGCCACTGTGCCGGCGATTTGCAGCGCGGGCTGCCGCCATTTTCCCAAGGAAAAATGCAGCCACATCTCCACCAGCCCGAAGGCCGCGAAAAGCAAAAGTCCAGGCGCGGCGGCGAGCCGGTAACGCTCGGTCACGAAGACGGGCATGAGCGCGGCCATGTGGAGGAAAATGGCGGCGGCGACCCAGCGCGAACGCGGGTGCTTGCCCAAGGCCACGAACATTCCGGGAAGTGCGAGTGCGGCGAGAAAACCGAAGCCCAGGCCCGGCAAAATAATTCCATCCTGCCGGAACAGACTGATCAGACTCAGGTCGTCGTATTGAAAAGTGTTCCAAAAGTTTTTGAGCTTCACGGCCATGAGCCGCAGCCAGTCGGCGCGGTGATGGTGGGTGAAGTCGCTGGCTTTCGCCGACCAGTGCTTGGAAACTTCGGCGCGGGTGAGGGGATGGCCCGCGGCGGCTTCGGCCATGGTGATCGAATCTTTGAGCATTCCTTCCTGACCAGCGCGCATGCCGGGCGGGATTTTTGGGTAGCCGTTGGCGAGCGGATTGTTGCCGATGTAGAAGTTGATGCCGCTGTGCGCGGAGAGAAAGACCGGTTCGTGCGCGACGAAATAGTTGTGAATCCAGCACGGCGACGCGCCGGCGAAAATCCCGGCGGCCAGGCAACCGAGCGCGGCCAGAATGCGCGATGCACGAAACGAAAGCGGCCGGGCCGGGGCGGTGTGGAGCGCAATGGCGGCGACGATCAGCGGCACGAGGAAAAGAATGGTCGCGATCATCATGGCCATCGCGCCGATAAGCAGCCCCATCCACAGCCACGGTCGCCACGCCGAGGCGTTGCGGGTTTTCAAAATCCACCAGACACAACCCCAATACGCGAGCACCAGCCAGGTCGTCGGCATCAGGACGACGGAGAAGGTTTCTGACGGCTGAAAAAAAATCCAGCCGAGCGCGGCGAGCACGCCGGTCAGATGGGCGCGTGAAAATCGGGGCGTGGAGATTTGAGGCTCGTCGTCCGCGTGACGGAAAATTTCGCGCGCAATTTTGAAGATTAAAACGGCGATGAAACTTTCCGAGACGGCTTGGAGGATTCCCACCGGCAACGGATGCGCCCCGCCCAGCGCGACCTCGTGAAATGGGCGAACGAGAAAAAGTCCGAGGTCGGCCATCCAATAAAGAAACGCGAGAAAATAGGCGTAGCCGGGAAGTCCGTAAAACGCGTGCGGGTCGGAGGCTTCGCCGTCGGCAATGCGGAGCGCCCAGTCGCTGTAGAATTTCATGTCGCCGCTTTCCGGCACGAGATAGGGCGAGGCGGACAGCCGCGCGAGCACGAGCAGCCGCGCCACGAGGGCGGCGAGAAAGATCCAGCGCGCGATGGAGGCGGGCGCGGGTGCTTTTTTCTCCCACTCAGGCGCGGGGAGGACGGAGGGAATCATGTTCGGGAGGCGTCGTCGGAAAGCGTGAAAGTTTATAAATGCCAAAAATGTCGGAGGCGTGGCACCGATGCTGCTTTTTCTAAGTCCAACGCCAACGCGGCAGACGCGAAGGCACCACAAAACCAAACTCAAAACAAATCAAACCTATGTTGCAAAAACTAAACAAAAACCGCGGGGGCTT
>JANXWU010000222.1 GCA_025350985.1 Spartobacteria bacterium
ATGGCGCCCCAAAAAATCTTCGATCACGTTGTCCGCCTGCTCCGGTCCGCTCACCGTCAGCGTCGCGTCCGTGAGCCCGAGCGTCGTCCCGACGAGCAGGCTTTCGGAAACATTTTGCGTGTTCGCGATGAGTGCCTTGAAGATGGGCTGCGCCGTGGCCGCGCCTCCGCGAGCGAGCAGCAAGCGGGCTTTCGAGTAGCTCACCCATTTCTTTTCCGCCGCGGAAACTGGCGTGATGGACTGCAAAATCGCCGCGCACTTTTCCGGTTGATTCGCGTCCAGGTAAAAATCGGCCAGCCGCAATTTCGCCGCCAGCCCGAACGCTTCGCCCATCGACTCGAGGAGGGCGATTGCTTCGGGCGAACGGTGCAAGGCGTGCAGCGATTCGGCGGCTCCGAGTTTGGCGGCAAGGGCGAGATCCGGCTGCTGCGCGGCCTTTTCAAAAAATGGCAGCGCCTCCTCCCAACGCCACGCCGCGGCGAAGGCTTTGGCTTTGACAAAATCCGCCGATGGGTCGGCAAGAGTTTGCAAAACATCGAGCGCCTCCGAAGCCCGCTGCGCGTCGAGCAGCGCCTGCGCGAGTTGGAGCGCAATCGGCGCGCGCCCATCCGCTGGCGCGAGACTGAGACAACGCCGGAATTTTTCCACCGCCACATCTGGCACGCCGTCGCGCCACGCGCGCTGCGCCTCGGCAAGGAGATTTTCCCGCGACCCCGCGTGCAGAGAAGGCGCGAAAATCGAGGGGAGGAAAAGAACGGGAAGAAGGATGGGCAACGTCCAACGTCCAACTTTCAACTTCCAACGCTCAACCACCGAAGCGGACTGTGCCCGCGCGATTTCTCGGGCGTTGAATGTTGAACGTTGGACGTTGGACGTTGGCGTTTTTCTTCTCACAGCATTCGCTTCAAATAATGTCCCGTGTGGCTCTCCGCCACCGTCGCGACGTGCTCCGGCGGGCCTTCCGCGACGATGCGCCCGCCAGCTTCGCCGCCCTCCGGACCGAGGTCAACGACCCAGTCCGCGCACTTGATCACTTCGAGATTGTGCTCGATCACGACCAGCGTGTTGCCGGCGTCGCGCAGTTTCATCAGCACCTCGAGCAGCTTGTGGATGTCGGCGAAATGCAGCCCCGTCGTCGGTTCGTCTAAAATATAAACCGTGCGCCCCGTCGCCTTCTTCGCCAGTTCGGCGGCGAGCTTGATGCGCTGCGCCTCGCCGCCGGAAAGTGTGTTCGCCGCCTGCCCGAGCCGCACGTAGCCCAGACCCACGTCCTCGAGCGCGAGCAGCCGGTCGGAAATGGCCGGCACGTTGCGGAAAAATCGCGCCGCTTCATCGACGGTCAGCTCCAGCACGTCGGCAATGTTTTTGCCTTTGTAAGTGATCTCCAGCGTCTCGCGGTTGTAGCGTTTTCCGTCGCAGACATCGCACTCCACAAACACGTCCGCCAGAAAGTGCATCTCGATTTTGATCGCTCCGTCGCCCTCGCAGTTTTCGCAACGCCCGCCCTTCACGTTGTAACTAAAACGGCCCGCGCCGTAGCCGCGAATCCGCGACGCCGGCAAGCCCGCGAACAAGTCGCGCATCGGCCCGAACGCGCCCGTGTAGGTCACCGGATTCGAGCGCGGCGTGCGGCCAATCGGGCTTTGATCGATCACGATGGCCTTGTCGATTTGGTCGAAACCGACGAGCGCCTTGTGCTGGCCGGGCGTGTCTTTGGATCGATAAAGCCGGCGGAAAAGTGCGCGCCGCAAAATGTCATCGACGAGGGTTGATTTGCCGCTGCCGGAAACGCCGGTGACGCAGGTGAAACAGCCGAGCGGAAACGACACGTCGATGTTTTTTAGATTGTTCTCATTCGCGCCGGCCACCGTCAGCCAGCCTTCCGGCTCGTGTCGCCGCTCAGCGTGTCGCAACGCGCGCGGGACGACGCGGCGTTTCGGCACGGGAATTTCCAGCCGATGCGAAAGATATTCAGCAGTGAGCGAGCTTTCGATTTTGAGCACTTCATCCAGCGTGCCCTGCGCGACGAG
>JANXWU010000223.1 GCA_025350985.1 Spartobacteria bacterium
GATTTCGCCGCCAACGATCACGATGTTGCTTTTGGCATAAGTTTCGCACGCCACACGGCTGCTCTTGTCCTGCGTCAGGCAGGCGTCGAGCACCGCGTCGGAGATCGTGTCGCAAACTTTGTCCGGGTGGCCTTCCCCCACGGATTCGGAGGAAAAAATGTAACGTCGGGGCATGGAATGAAGTCGGGGGTTGAGGGTTGGTGGTTGAAAACAGAATCAGACGCGCACGGCCAAGTTAAGATATTGACCAATCATGATAGGCTGATATATCTCCAACGGATTTGCCATGGCGTCAATCTTAAAATCGCTGAGTTTGCTCGCCGATCCCACGCGGCTGCGGCTGCTTTTACTTTTGCAAGGGACAGAACTTTCGGTGGCGGAGATTCAGGGCGTGCTGGGGATGGGGCAGTCCCGCATTTCGAGCCACCTGAAGCAACTCAAGCAAGCCGGCCTCGTGCGGGATCGCCGCGCGGGACAGCAGGTTTACTACGCCTTGGCGGACGAGGAAAAGGGCGCGCACGCGCAGCTTCGCGAAATCATCCGCGCGACCACGAAAGAAATTCCCGAAGCCGCGCAGGACAAAACCGCGCTCAAATTAGTGCTGAGAAAACGGCAGGACAAAACGCGCGAGTACTTCAACAAGCTCGCGGGAAAATTTGGCCGCCGCTACTGCCCTGGCCGCACTTGGAAAGGCGCGGCGCACATGCTGTTGTCGCTGGTGGGCCCGATCACCGTCGCCGACCTCGGCGCGGGCGAAGGGACGCTTTCGCAAATGCTCGCCAAGCGCGCGAAAAAAGTCATCGCCATCGACGGCTCGGAAAAAATGGTGGAGTTCGGCGAGGCGCAGGCGAAGCGGAATGGTTTCACGAACGTCGAGTTTCGTCTGGGCGACATCGAAGACCCGCCGATTGCGGCGGGCTCCGTCGATCTTGCGCTGCTGAGTCAGGCGCTGCATCACGCCGCCAATCCCGACCGCGCCATCGCCGCGGCGTTCCGCATTTTGAAAAAAAAGGGGCACATCGCGATCCTCGATTTGCTGGCGCACAACTTTGAGGAGGCGCGCAAACTTTACGCCGACACGTGGCTCGGCTTCAGCGAGGCGGAGTTGCATCGCCTACTCACCGACGCGGGCTTTGACGAGATCGAAATTTCCGTCGTGGCGCGCGAATCGAAGAGTCCGAATTTCCAAACGGTCTTTGCCACGGCGGTGAAGCCGTGAAAACTTGGGTGTGTTGGGGCTTCGGCAGAGACTCATTTTTGACCACAGATTACGCAGATTTTCACAGATTCTATTCAAATTGGCGTGGTGCCGTTTTTTAAAAAAGCGTGTCATTCTGAGCGAAGTGGAGTTCGCACAACGAACGGAACGCAGTCGAAGAATCTCTTGCACTTCCCGGTGCAGCGGCACGCCGAAAAGAGCTCAAGAGATTCTTCGACTCCGCCAAGCCTTCGCTCAGAATGACATGCTTTTTTAAACTGGAGTCATTTCCTGAAATCTGTGGAGACCCTCCCCGCGCTCAAACATCTCCCGGAGTGAAACACACCCTGTTGACCTCGGTCAAAGGCTGGGCGTCGAGCGTTTCTTGGAACGCGGTTTTCCGGGCGGCGGCGAAGGTTTTCCCGCCAGCGGTTTCATTTTGAAAATCAGAAACGGCGTCTCGGCGAGATTCTGGCCGCCATTCATTTTTGGCGAGCGCTGGAGTTGGTTCGCGACGACGTAAAGCCAGCCATCCGGTCCGAGCGCGAAAGCGTCCGGCCACGAAAGCTGCGGGTCGCTCGCGAGCTGCCGGTAGATGCGGTCGGGGGTGATGACGCCGACGGCGTTGCTGCCGATGTCGCTCACGTAAATGTTGCCCGCCTTGTCCATCGTGATGCCGTCACAAACCGGTTTGTCGCTGTAGCGCTCGACGTGTTGTGGCAAGTCGCTGCGCGAGAAACGCGGGTCGGCGAGCGCCGTGGCGGCGATGCGATACATGCTCGTCGAGTGCATCGGGCCGAAGTAAAGCCACTCGCTTTTCGCGTCGAGCGCGAGCGGGTTGATGCCGATGCGCATTTTTCCCGGCGTGCCGTCCGCGTTTTTAGTCGCGAGCACTTTGCCATCAATGGCCACGTCGATGTCTTCGGGCACGACGCTGGCGTGTCCTTGCAAAACGCGGCGCGCGAGTCCGGTCGGGATGTCCACGACGATAATGGCCGCGTCCGCGCCGCCGGCGGGATCGGCGATGAAAATGGCGTTGTGGACCAGATCGACGGCGAGATCGTTGACAAAAGAATCGGCGACGGTCGCGGGCGGCGGGAGAAAAATGACGCGGGCGAGCCGGTCGGCGCGTGTGTCCCACGCGACGAGCTTCGGCAGCGTGTGGCCGCGCAAGCCGTTATCAAGCATCCACACCACGCCATTCGCGTCGCTTTGCAAACCGAGCACGGAGTCAAGCGCGACGCCGAGCGGGTTATGCTCCGGCTGGTTGTAGAGGGCGTTCGGAAACGGTTTGAGCGATCCGTCCTTGGACAGTTCCACGACGCGATTTTTCGGCTCGTAAAATTGGTGCAGGCTGACGATTTGACGACCCTCCGGGGTGATCGTGATGTTGCCCGGCGCCACCACGACGCGGGCGGCGATTTGCAAATCGTCTGCCGCGCGCAGACTGGCGGAAAAAATCAGCAGGGCGAGGAGCGAACGAAAAAACATGGGAGGCCATGCTGCCTTCGCCGCGCACCGCGCGCAAGTTTCCGCGGTCGTTCCATCCGCCGGTGCGCGCACGCGCCCTTATTTCAAAACCGTCTGATGAAACGCGAACCAGTCGTCGAGGTTGTTCAGATTGATCGCGTCGCGCGGGGCGGCGGCATCGTCCGGGAGTCCGTTGGCACCCAAAATGGACTGGCGCGTTTCGTCGCTGTGGATGTAGCCGGCCACGGCGGCGTTGAGTTTTTCCACCGAGATCGCGTCGAGTTTCACTCCCGGCTGCTCTTTCACCCAAGCCTCGAATTGCGGATACGTCGGGCGCTGGTTTTTGATGAAATCCAGCAGCGCGGCGCGGTCCAGCCCCAAGCCGTCGATGACCATTTGATCGTAGCCTTTGCCGCAGCCGGGATAGCCGGGGGCGAGCTCGCCGCAGGCTTCGAGCGAGGCTTTCAACCAGAGACGCGGGAGATGCAGCACGCCCAAAGGACCGGCGACGCCGGAGCTGAGCAGAGGAACAATGGTGGACATAAAATTCAGTCGGCGAACGCGAACTTGGGCGCTGGTTCCCGTTCCAGCGCGGCGGCGCAGACGTGGGATTCGATGCCGTATTCCGTTTTCCGAATCGACACGCAACTGCCACGGCTCAGGCTCGCCAGATAGGCTTCAAACTGAATCGCGCCCACCGTCGTCTCGCGGTATCTCAAGCCCGCCACTTCGTCGAATCGTTCCTTGGCAAATTGTATCAAATCCTTACTCATCGGCTCCTCCTCAGCAAAACGCAGGCCACCTTTGGCGCGGTTGTATCCCGGTCGGAAAAGACCTGGCAAGTCAAAAGCTTGCCGTCCGGTGTTTTTTTGAACACCTTCCCCGGCTTATGGACGAAACGATTTTACCGCCAGCTGCTACGACTCAGGAAGAGCGCACTTGGGCGATGATTGCGCACCTGAGCGCCTTCGCCATGTATTTCAGTGGCATCGGCCACCTCGTAGGACCGCTCATCGTGTGGCTGTTGAAACGCGACGGCAGCTCGTTTGTGGACAATCAGGGGAAGGAATCGCTGAATTTCCAAATTTCGTTTTCCATCTACGTGATCGCCGCCATCGTCCTTTGTTTTACGATCATCGGATTGGTGGTGGGAGTACCGATGCTCTGGGCGCTGCCGGTGTTTCATATTGTCTGCATGATCATCGCCGCCATCAAAGCGAAGGAGGGCGTGGCGTTCCGCTATCCTCTCACCATCCGGTTCATCAAATAACGCGGACTGCTTTTCGCGCGTCGCTCGGTTAGCGGCCAAGCCGATGCCAACCCCACCCGCCGAAAACCGCGAGGCGTCCGCGCTGAATCCCGACGCCAAACGCAGCACCACGCGCGCGGCGGGCGTGGTCGGCATCGCCGTGATGTGCAGCCGCGTGCTGGGACTCGCGCGCGAGATGATTTTTAATTCGCTCTTCGGCGCGGGCGCGAACCTGGACATGTTCATCACCGCCTTCCGCGCGCCGAATCTGCTGCGCGACCTGTTTGCCGAGGGCGCGCTCTCGACCGCGTTCGTCACGACTTTTTCTAAAAAAATCGCCACCGAGGACGACGGCGCGGCGTGGCGGCTCGCGAACAAAATCGGGACGCTCACGCTCGTCGTGATGAGCGCGCTCACACTGCTCGGCGTCGTCTTCTCGCGGCCACTCATCGGCGTGCTTGGCAGCGGATTCCACGGCGACGAAGCGCGCACGACGGCGGCGCTCACCGCGATCATGTTTCCGTTCATCCTCATGGTCTCGCTCGCCGCGCTCGTGATGGGAATGCTCAACGCAAAACACGTCTTCGGATGGCCCGCGATGGCGTCCACTTTTTTCAACATCGGCTCGATCGTCGGCGGCGTGGCGATCGGCTGGTGGCTCGATCCACACTTTGGGACGCGCGCACTATTTGGCCTCGCCGTGGGCACCCTGCTCGGCGGATTTCTGCAACTCGTCGTGCAAATCCCGCCGCTCTTTCGCCTCGGGTTCGGGCCGCGTCTGGACTTCCACTGGCGCGACGCTGGCGTGAACACCGTGCTGCGATTGATGGCTCCGGCGGTCATCGCCGCGAGCGCCGTGCAGGTGAACGTGATGGTGAACACGTCCTTCGCGTCGCACTGCGCGCGCGGGTCGGTGACGTGGCTGAACAACGCCTTTCGCCTCATGCAACTGCCGCTGGGAATTTTCGGCGTCGCCATCGGCACGGTGACGCTGCCGCTACTCGCGAAAAGCATCGCCCTCGGCCAGCACGATGATTTTCGCTCAACGCTCGCGCGCGGGATGCGGCTCGCGTTTTTACTCACGGTGCCTGCGACCATCGGCCTCGTCCTGCTCGCGCGCCCGATCATGAGTTTGCTGTATGAACACGGAAACGTCACCGCCGACCAGGTCACGCAAATGGCCGCGGCGCTGCAACTCTACGCCATCGGCCTCGTCGCCTACTCGGCCATGAAAGTGCTCGCGCCCGCCTTTTACGCCATCGACAAACGCCAGACGCCGATGCTGGTGAGCTTCCTCGCCATCGGCACGAATCTGCTGCTGAACTGGTGGTTCACCTTCCACCTCGGCTGGGGTCACCGCGGGCTCGCGCTCTCGACCGGCCTCGTCGCGACGATCAATTTTCTCCTACTCTACGCGCTCATGCGCCGCCACGCGCGCGGGCTGGAAACGCGGCTGATGGGCGTGGCTTTGGGAAAAATCGCCGTCGCCGGAATCGCCCTCGCCCTGGTCTGCTGGGCGGCTGACGTGTGGCTCCTCGCGGCGTGGACGCGGATGAGTTTTGCCGCGCGGCTCGCCGCACTGCTGGCGACGATCGCCTCGGCGGGCGGTGCCTTTTTTGCGACGGCGTGGCTGTTAAAGCTGGACGAAATGCGCGAGGTCGCCGGGATTTTTCGGCGGCGGCTGGCGCGAAAAAAATAAGCGCAGCGCCGAAATTTTCACCACTCGGGTTTGCCCGCTTCCGGTGGAAACGCGCCCTGCCGCACGAGCTTGCTGTAGGTCTTCGGCGACGTGCCGTAGGCCTTTTTGAACGCGCGGGAAAACGCGAACAAAGACTCGAATCCCGAGCGCGCCGCCACGGCGGAAATTTTCAAATCAGACGACTGCAAAAGCTTCGCCGCCTCAGACAATCGCGACTCGCGGATGTAGCGGCCGAGGCTGATTCCCAGCCGCGTGCGGAAGACGGCGCGCAGGTGGCTGACCGAATATCCAATCGCGTCGGCCAGGTCCGCAATCGACGGCCCCGCCGCGAGATGCGAGCGCATGTAGCGGTTGATTTTTTCCAAAATAACGTCGCGCACATCGTCGCTGGTGTGGATGTCGCGGCGCTCCGGCGCGATCAACGGCGACGCGACGAGATGCAGGAGCAGCCGCGAGAGGCGATAGGAAATTTCCACCGCATCGGGCCGCTGGTCGGCGGGCGCGACGTATTCCCGGACGATGTCCTGCACGAATTGGAGGCCGTCGGCATCGAGCACGCGGGGGGCGTTGCGCAGCGCCTGAATGCGCGCCATTTCGCCCAGCTCGAAGGTGATGAACAGCCACTCGATCGCGCCGTTCGACACGTCGATGTAGTGGTGGAATTGATGCGGAAAAATCAGCGCGCACTCGCCCGCCTCGAGCAGAAAGGTCCGGTCGTCGATGCGCGCCGGGCCGCCATTTTCCAACACGACCAGCAACTCGAAACGGTGGTGGTAGTTGCTGCTCACGCCGAGGACCGAGCGGAGCGCAGCGGTGTCGGTGCGCTTGAAAAAGACAATGTTGTCGGGCGCCAAAGCGCGGCTCCAACTCAACCCGGTGAAGAGTCCGGCGGGTCGCTTCATGCCGCGAATGACCTTGCGGATGGAGGCGGTGGAGATTTTTTCCGTCCGCATATTCACGGCTGGGTGCGAGAAAAAGGCTGCATCGAAAAAGTGCGCGTGTCATTCTGAGCGAAGGCTTGGCGAAGTCGAAGAATCTCTTGAACCACATCTGGGCGTGCCGCTTCACAGGAAACGGCAAGAGATTCTTCGGCTGCGTTCCGTTCGCTTGGGCGAACTCCACTGCGCTCAGAATGACACGAGCGGCGGAACACAGGCATCTTGCCTGTGATGCCCGCAGGCTTCCAGCCTGCATTCTAGAAGCATCGGCAGGCAGGATGCCCGCCTGCCGCGCAGCCTCGAAGGCTACGTTCCGATTTCTACTGCGGAGGGCGTTCCGTGCCGCCCGCCGGACGCACCGGCGGCGGAGGCGGAGCGCTGATTTTGTGCATCAGCAGCCACACGCCCACACAAAAGACCACGACCGCAATCGCGCTCCAAAATTTCCGCGCCGCCGTTGGCTCGCGCGTTTCCATTCAGCGCGCCAAACCCAATCGGCCATCACCAATTTGCAATCTGTCCTCCGTGATCACTCCGTCAGCCGCTCGATTTTTTCCGCAAGGTCAAAATCCAAATCGGTGACGCCGCCCTCGCTGTGCGTGGAAAGCGCGACGCGGATTTTCGTGTAGCGGATGTCGATGTCCGGGTGGTGATCCTCATCCTCGGCGATGTCGGCGACCGCGTTGACGAAGTCGATCGACTGCGTGAAATCATCGAACTCGAACGTGCGCTCGATGTGATGTTTCTCGACTTCCCACTCGGGAATTTTTTTCAGGCGTTCTTTGATTTCCTTGGCGGAGAGAAGATTGGACATGGCGGCTCGGTGGCTGGTGGCGGGCACGATGGGGAATTGCGTTGCGGTTTTCAACCGCCAAATTGACAATCCCCTCGCGCCGGATAAAACGGACTCCTTCGCGCAATCCAAACAATCGTCAACACCGAAAATTTATGGGCCACCTTTACCAAAACATCGTCGAAACCATCGGGCGTACGCCGCTGGTGAAATTGAATCGCATTCCGGCGAGCGCGGGGATCGATCCCAGCACGACCATCGCGCTCAAGTGCGAATTTTTTAACCCACTCGGCTCGGTGAAAGACCGCATCGGCATGGCGATGATCGAGGACGCGGAGGCGCGCGGCATTTTGAACAAGGACAGCGTGATCGTGGAGCCGACCAGCGGCAACACGGGCATTGCGCTCGCGTTCGTGGCGGCGGCGAAGGGCTACAAAATCATCCTCACGATGCCCGAAACGATGTCCACGGAGCGGCGCGTTTTGCTGGCGATGCTCGGGGCGAAACTCGTGCTCACGCCGGGCGCGGAGGGCATGAAAGGCGCGATCGCCCGCGCGGAGGAGATCGTGAAAAACACGCCGAATGCGTGGATGCCCCAGCAATTTAACAACGCGGCCAATCCGGCGATTCACGCCAAAACGACCGCCGAGGAAATCTGGGCGGATACGGATGGCAAGGTGGATTTTGTCGTTTCGGCCGTGGGCACCGGCGGCACGATCACCGGCTGCGTGGAGGTGATCAAGGCCCGCAAACCCAGCTTCGCCGCGATCGCCGTCGAGCCGGCGGATTCGCCGGTGATTTCGCAGACGTTGAAAGGCGAGCCGCTGAAACCCGGGCCGCACAAGATTCAAGGCACCGGCGCGGGGTTCGTGCCGAACAATCTGCACCTCAAAGACAGCGCGGGGAATCCGCAAATCGCCGAGTGCTTCAAGGTCACCAACGACGATGCCTTTGCGATGGCGCGCCGCATCGCGAAGGAGGAAGGCATTCTCGTCGGCATCAGCACCGGCGCGAATGTGTGGGCTGCGCTCGAACTGGCAAAGCGTCCCGAGAACAAAGGCAAAATGATCGTGACCATCGCGTGCTCGACCGGCGAGCGGTACCTCTCGACCGCGCTCGCGGCCGACGCGCGCGCCGAAGTCGGCGTGTGAATTTCGACGCCTTTTAATTTGCCGTGACGCTGGTGATCACAGCGTCGATGCCGCCCAGGTCGAAATGATCGACGCCCGAAGTGGCATTCGCAATGGCGAGCGCCACTGAGCCAGCGGGCACTCCGCGCATCCGGCCCGGATTGATTTGCGAGATCAGCAGCGCGGAGACGAGGTCGGCGGGGGCGGCGGTGAAAACGGCACCCACCACGTCGTAGGCGGCAGCCGGCTTCAGCGTGATGATGGCCTTCGCGATGTTCACGATGGCTTGGTCGTTGTTCAAGCTGCCCGGATAGCGGTGGCGCAGCGCCTGCGCTGTCTCGTAGGCGATAGCGGCAAGATCGTTGTAATTGTCGGACGCCACCGTCGGTAAAATCGCCGTCGCCAGCGCGCGCGCGAGCGTCGTGTAATCGGCCATCCACTCAATGTGCTCCGCGAACGAACGCGCGAGTTCCCGCGCCGAGCCGGGCGCGACATTGGCCACGGCGGCGGCGACATTGATCCGAGCCGTGTCGGTCGCACCACCGCCGAGCGTTTGATTGAAATCGATGCCCGCCGCAATGAGCGTCGCGGCGGCCACGGCGTCTCCCGGCGCGGCCTTGGCCAGCCCGGCGGCGACGGCGGCCTTGAGGGCGGAGCGCGAGGGTGGCAGGGCATTGGCGACGCTCGCGGCAAACGCCACGCGCTCCGACGCCGGCACCATCCCGACCGCGCCCGCGACCATGTCGCTCGTGATCGCGCTCGCGGCGTTGAGGGCGCTGCCGGTGAAGGCCGCCAGCGTCGTCTGATTGTCGGCCATCACTTTGCGCGCGACGGCGCAGAAGGACAGGTTCGCGCAGCCCGGCGCGGCGTTGGCGACTTGATTTAAAAATGAAACGCGGTCGGCCAGCGTCGCGGGAATCGTCGCGTTCAAAACCGCAGTGGACCGCGCGATGTTCGGAGGCATGCCGGCCAAAATACTGCCGACGATCGCCGCCCGATCCGCGCACGAGGTGACCTGTGCGCAGACGCCCGCCGCGATTTCGCACGCAGCCGACGGAGCGGCGGCGCAGATCGCTTTGACGAGCGCGCATTTCTCCGCCAGCGCGAGCTTGGAGGACATGCGGCAAGCGACGGCGCTGGCGGACTCCGGAGCGGCTTGCGCCACGGCCACGGCCACGCGCGTCGCCGTGGAAGGAATGGAGACCGTCGCGACCAACGACGCGACCAGCGTGCGATCCGAAAGCGACTGCGCCACGCCCGCCGCGATTTGCGGGGCGACGGCGGAACCGGCGGAAGTCATGGCCGCGAAGGTCAGGCGCAGTGAATCGGTGGAGAGCCCCTGGGCGATACTCGCGGCGGCGGCTTGCGCGACGGCGGGCGACGCCGCGGCGACGATTTTGATGAAAGTGACTTTGTCGGTGAATCCGGCAGGCGTCAGCGCAAGGATCACCTCGCCAATTTTTGCCGAGCCCGCCGGCACGCGCTGCACGATGGCACGGGCGATGGCGGCGATTTCGTTCACGGTGGAAAAATGGGCGGCCACGGTCGTGGCAATGGTGTCGGCGACGGCGGGCGCGCTCTGCGCAATCACGCCGGCAAAAGCGCCCGCTCCCGCGGCGGACGCGGTGATTTGCGGCAGCACGGCCTCGAGGACAGCGGCGACATTTCCCGCGTCGCCCTGGACTTCCTGAATCACGGCGGCCGTCACCGAGGCGCGCGCGGCGTCGGTGGCGGAATTGGTGCCGAGGGAGATCGAAGCCGCGATCGAACGGGCGAGCGTGGCCGCGTGCGCCGGGGCTGCGGACGCGGCTCCGGCGGCGATGGCGGATTTGAGTGAAAGACTGCTGTAGCTGCTGGCAAAATTGTTTCCAAAGCCCTCGCGCTCCGTCTCCGGCAGCGACAGGGCGACCGTCTTCGCCACCGCACTCACGGCGGCGCTCGAAGCGGTGACGGCGTTGGCCAGCGTCATCGCGAAATGAAGACGCGCGGCAGCATCGGAGCTGGTCAGCGCGCCTGCGATGACTCCCACGGCGGCGGCCAGCGAATTGGGATTTGAAACAGTGACGCGCACCACCGCCGTCCCCAGCGTGAGGCGCGCGGCATCGGTCGCGGACACCAGCGGCGTGCCGCCGGACAGAAAAGCCTCGATGACGCCCTGCACGCTGGCGGGATTGGAGGCGACGCTCGTGATGACCGCCGTGGCGACGCCGATGTGGGCGGCATCCGTCGGCGCGACGAGGCGGGCGACGTTCGTGGCGACGTTCACGGCCTGCGCCGGAAATGCGGAGGCGACGCCCGCGGCGACGGCGGTGCGGACGGCGTCGTTGATCCCCTTGCCGGCGGCGGAAAGATCGAGCGCGAACTGCGTCTCCGCACCGGGCAGACCGGGGACGAACTGCGCGGCGGCGGCTTTCGCGAGCGTGCCGGCGCTGGCGGGCGAGGCGGCGATCAGCGTGCGCGCGAATCCCACCTGATTCGCATAACCGCTGATGCCAAAATTCATGACCGCGCCGCTGACTCCCGTCGCGATCGTGGGTGGCGTATTTTTCAAAACCAGAATCGCGAGGGCGGTCTTGTCATCCAGGCTGGTGAGTGACGCGGCGAGGGTGCCGAGAATGGGTGCGGCGGCGGCGTTCTGGCAGGCTGCGGGCAAAATTTTCAGCGCCGCGACGGCGACCGTGACCTGTTGATTCATCGTCAGGCCGACGATGGCGTGGGCGACGACGTACGCGGCGGCGTCCACCGGCTGCGGCGCGCGCACGCTCGCGACTCGGACCGCCGCGACGACGACGGAGGCGCAGGCGGCTCCGATGGCCGTTTCGCTGGCACCGCGTTGGGCGAGTGCGTCTTTCACTTTCGCCAAAGCCACCGCCGTCAAATCCGACGCGGAGGCGGAGGTAAGTTTGCCATCGACCTGCGCATCGGCGAGGCCGAGCAGCGTCGCCGCGATCAACCCCGGCGCGACGACGGGACCGCGAGTGTCGAGCACCGTTTCCAAGATGGCTTGGGCGTTGCCGCAGGACTCGCGGACGGCGGCTTGGACAGCGGCGAAGGTTTGCGCCGGCGTGGCGTTCACCATCCGCGCCCAACTGTCTTCGCCGAGCACGCCGAGCGCGGACAACTCGTTGCCGATGCGCTCCACGGTGGTTTCGGCCGCGCGCAAATTCGTGCCGCCGCACAGCCCGATCGCGAGCAAAAGGAGGGCAAACCCGGAACGCGATTTTTTCAGTGACGGCATCTTTTTTCCCGACCGCCGAAAAAGCACGAGCAGTGCCATCCCGGCTGCCAGCATCGCCCAAGTCTGCGGCTCGGGAATCGGCGTGAGCACGACGTCGTTGCCGCCGCTGGTGCTGTTGGTGGCGACGTCGCCGGTGTAGCTCAGGACGAACTGCTGTCCGGCGAGGGTGATCGTCGGCGCGGTGCCGTTGAAGACGTTGCCGGTGGTGACCTGATTCGAGAAAAAGCCGGACACCGCGTCGTTGCTGTCGTTGTCGATCAGGAAGAATTTTTCCGCGGCGATGTTGCTTCCGCCCACGACGTAGCTGCTCGGGAGCGTCGGGTGAAAGACGTAGCTGTTGAGCAGCGAGATGTTCAGATCGCCAGCGAGCGTGACCGAGCCGATGACTTTGAGCTGGTCGTGGCCGTTGACGGGAACCCCGGCCGTCGTGCCGCCGATTTCCATCGAAAGATGCGCGCCGGATTGGACGTTGAGATCGCCCGTGACCAATCGACCCGAAGCGTTGTCACCGGCGGTGACGGTGCCGCCACTCTGCGCGGTCACGCTGCCGACGGTGCCGGTGCCGGCGAGGGTGCCGCCGCTTTGCACGATGAACGCGCTCGAAGGCAGCGCGCCATTGACGGCAAGCACGCCGCCGTTGATCGACGTCACGCCGGTGAACGCCGCGTTGACGCTGGTGACTTTGAGCGTGCCCGCGCCGGTTTTCGTCCAGGAATTCGAGCCGCTGATCGCACCGCTGAGCACGACGGTGAAGCCGTTGGTGTTGATCGCGCTGCCGTCCGCGTCGATCGAAATGGCGCGGCTGGAACTGAAGCTGCCGCTGGCCTGCAACGTGCCGCCGTTGAGCGAAAGCGAACCGCTGGTGCCGAGGCGCGCGTCAGCGGCGATGGCGAGGGCGCCGTCGTTGATCGTCGGCACGCCGCTGAAGCTGTTGCTGCCCGTGAGCGTGAGGATGCCCGTGCCTGCCTTCACCAAATCCGCGCTGCCGAGAATCGCGCCGGAGAAGGTGGTATTCGTGTTGTCGAAGCCGACGGTGAACAGCGCGCCGGGCGTCACGCCAGTGTCGATGTTGCCCGCTCCGGCGATCGAGCCGACGGCCTGGTCGAAGTTGTTCAAATCCAAAAGCGCGCCCGCCGCTACGGTCACGGCTGAAGTCGAAGGCAGCCGCTGGGTGGCCGCGATTTGGAGCGTGCCGGCGGTGATGCGCGTCGCGCCGGTGTACGAACCCGCACCCGCCACGATGAGCATGCCCGTTCCGCTTTTGGTGAGCACGCGCACTCCGCCCGATTCGCTGATGTCGCCGGAAAGCGTGACGCTGTCGGCGGCCACGCCGATGGTGGTGTCGTCGGCGAGCACGACATTTCCGGCCCACGAGTTGTTGCCGATGATGCTGTAAATCGCACCGTTGCCGCCGACGCCGGAGCCGCTCAGCGTCAGGCTTTCCGCGCCGATGCTCACGCCGGAAGCGTTGTTGAATTGAATGGCTGCACCCGCGACGACCGTCGTGCCCGCGGCGGTCGAGCCGAAGGCGGACGCGTTTTGCGGCGCGACGATTCCCGAGTTGATCGTGACCGCGCCGCTGAAAGAATTCGCGGACGTGAGCGTCAGCGTGCCCGCGCCGTTTTTCACCAGAGCACCGCTGCCGCTGATGATGCCGTTGGCCTGATGATCGCCCGCGCCGGTGAAAGTCAGCGTGTTCGCGCCCAGCGCGACGGTTCCGCTGATTGAAAGCGTGCCGGCATCCCCGCCGACAGTTGCGTTCGCGGCCAGCGACACTGCGCCGCCCCAAGTCGTGCTACCCCCGAGTGCGTGCAGCGCGCCCGCGCCGCTCCAGCCGGAGCCGCTCATCGTAAGGCTTTCCGCGCCGATGGAGAGTCCGCTCG
>JANXWU010000288.1 GCA_025350985.1 Spartobacteria bacterium
GGGTGCAAATGATTTTGGTGCGGCGCATGGTGGCATTTCATCGAAAGGTCGGTGCACACGCAAAACCAAAGCCGTTTGAACGGTGATTTCTCGATGCAAACCACGAGGGCGGTTTGGCTCGCGCTGTGGGAATGTGTTTTGCAAAATGCAGGCAAGGCGGCATAATTCCACCGCACCTTTAACCCCTTGTGATCCTCACCCCTCGACCTGACCGAACGCGTGCCTCGCGCCACACCGTTGCCTTCACGCTCTTGGAATTGCTGATCGTCATCACGATCATCATCATCCTGGTGGCTTTGCTCTTTCCGGCACTGAGCGGCGGGACGGAGCGGGCAAATTTGGTGTCCTGCCTGCACAACATGCGGCAACTGGCCTCGGCATCCTATTCCTTCGCTGCGGACCATGACGGCAATTTGCCGACCAACATTGCGGCCGGCAGCGCGGGCAGCTTTGGAGCAAGCTGGATCTCGGGCTCGCAACCGGTGGCCGATCCGTTGAAACCAAAAACAGGGGACGGTTTCGACAGTATTAAGAACGGATGCCTGTGGTCTTATGTGAACGATTACCGGGTTTATCTGTGTCCGACTTATGCCAAACTGCGGGAAACGGTGGTGGCGAATGGAGTGTACGTCCGGTCCTATTCGTGGGCCGATTATATGACCTGATACGGCGGAGGAACCACGGTGATGGATAGCACGTGGCCCACCATTCACAGCCTGCGCGACTGCCGCAATCCTTCGCAAATCATCTGGATCGTGGAGGAAAATCCGGGCGGCTATCCACCTGCCGACGGACGCCCACCTACGAATGACGGTTATTTTCGGGGCAACGGAGCCTACAACGTTGATCGGGCGGGCACTTTCCACCTGACTTCCAACAAGCCCGGAACGGGAAAATGCAATGTGGTTTTCCTCGACGGTCACGGCGCAACCTTGCGCACGTATCCGGTTAAGGGCCCCGACGATGAATTCTACAAGCTCTACTCCAATTACTTGAACTTTAAGTAAGGGCATCCTGCTTTGTTACCCGCATGAATGTGAAATCCGCCGCTCTGATTGCCGTCTTGCTGATTGTAGGCTGTGTGTGGTTTTTCAAGTCTGGCAAGGAATACATCAGCCCGGAAAAACAAGAGGCGCTGCTCAAATGTGCCCGGCCCGAATGCAGCGAAGAGTTCACGAAGCAAGTGCCGCTGACTTTTTCCAAATATCCGGTGAAGTGTCCGAAGTGCGGTCAGACCTCGGCCTTTATCTTGGCGACCTGCTGGAGTTGCACCGCGCACTACGCCTTCGACGCGAAAAACCCGCCGGCCAAATGTCCGGCGTGCGGGGTGGAACTGCCGCACTAACCTGAACCATCTCGGGGTTGGGCAAAAATCTGCGCGTCACACGACTCAGGCACAAAAAAACGCGGCAGCGAATGAACGCTGCCGCGCGCTTTTGGGGAGAATGGAAAGCCGCGCGGAGTGGCCGCGCGCCGGGGAGAAAACCTAGCTCAGGTGACCGTTCACCAGCTTGGTCATTTCAAACATACTCACTTGTTTCTTGCCGCCGAACACCGCCTTCAAGGCGTCATCGGCATTGATGTTGCGGCGATTTTTTGCGTCCTGAAGATCGTGCTTCTTGATGTACTCCCAGAGTTTCTTCGCCACTTCGCTGCGAGGAATGGGTTTGCTGCCGACGACGGCCGCGAGCTTGTCATCGGGCTGCATCGGCTTCATGAAAGCCGGATTGGGTTTGCGTTTTGCTTTGACGGGTTTGGTAGATTTGGTGGTGGCCATGCGTCGCTTTTAATCCTCCTCTCACTCGGGGAGCAATCTAAATTTTCCGCAATCCGCACCGCGCCTCCGGCAAATAAAAACTGTCCGCGCCAAAAACCAGCTTGACTTGTTTTTTGGTATTTGTTTGCGCGCCCCATCCGCGGAACAAATCGGCAGGCGAGATTGCACCGTGATACACAGCACGCCGAGCCCCCCCACCCTTGAGGAACGACCAGCAACGCTTGGACCATTGGCGGAGCGCACCATTTCGAGCTACTCATCCCAGCGATGCGGATTTCCCGAAAAGCCGAATACGCCCTCCGTGCTCTGGTCTTGCTCGCGCGCCTCGGGCGATCTGCGCAAATTCACGAAGTCTCCCGGTTGGAAAAAATCCCCGTGAAATTTCTGGAGCAAATCTTACTTGCCCTGAAAAACGCCGGCTGGCTCACCAGCAAGCGCGGCGTGGGCGGAGGCTACGCTTTGAGAACGGAGCCGGTGCTCATCACCGTCGGCGAAGTGATCCGCCTCATGGACGGCCCGCTGGCACCCGTCCCGTGCGCAACCGGCCAACCTGCGGAGAAGTGTAGTTGCCCCGATCCGCAACGCTGCGCCTTAAGGATATTTATGACCGGCGTGCGCGCGGAGTTATCAAAGATGCTCGACCAGCGCACGATCGAAGACATGCTGCGGCTAGCCCCGGACGGTGCCCTAGCCTTCGAGATATAGCTAAGATTCATCTGTCCGTTCCCGTCCGTACGCAGCAGTAGCCGACGGCATGAAGGCAAAGTTAGGTTGGAGGGCTTAGTCTCGAAACAGAACTATCGCCGGCCCGTTCCTTGCCCAATCAATTCCTGCATGCCTTCGCGAGCGGTGGCTTTTTTTGCTCGATCGCTGGCTGTCGATTTTTTTTCAGCGACTCGCAAAAATCGGCCACGCATGGACAACTTTAGCCTAAAAAGATGACGGGTGTTTTTAAGGGACAGACCACACTTCATCGTGTTAATCTCTCGACACAAACGGGTTGTGAAAGCTCTAAAAACAGGTCATAACCGTGGCAGGCTTGTTGCTGAAGGCGCGTCCGCCGGGAAATCCGCCAAACCAACTCAAACCCATCAACAGCAAGACCATGCGAAAAAACAACAGCCTAACAATCTCATTACTCTGCGGGGTCGTAGCGAGCCTGCTCCTAGCCACCACCACTCAAGCCAGAACAGCTGCGAAGGAAGTAGTCGAACCGGTGAAGAGCAATATGTGCGGTGACTTCGGAGTTTCTTCCGCGACGTTTGGATTGAAAAACGGGCATCGACAGATAGCGGCAGGGTCGTTTAGCTTCGCGCCACGCCGATTCGTTCGGTAAAAATCCAACCAATAAACCACCATTATGTTGTTCAAAAAAATCCCAATGCTTGGCGTCGCCATGACGCTGTGTTTGTTTGCCCTGCCCCGCCTTAGCGTCGCTGGGGAAGAGACGGTCAAAATCCGCAAAAAAGACGGCAAGGATGCCAAGAAAGTCGTCGAAGAAGAGAAGCCGCGCTTCACCATTTACGGATGGGTCGAAGGCGGCTTCACCGGCAACGTCGATTCGCCCAGAGACCGCCAGAACTTCGGCCGTCTTTTTGACGACCGCTCGAAGGAGCCGGTGCTGAACCAGGCGGTCATCACCGCCGAGCGCACGCTCGATCCGAAGGCCACCGGTTTCGACTGGGGCTTCAAAGCGCAGTTCCTTTTCGGCACCGACGCGCGGTTCATCCATTCCAAGGGACTGTTCGACAAGACGATGAAGAGCAGCCTTTACCAGCCGGATATTGTTGAGGCCTACCTCAACCTGCATGTGCCGGTGCTGACCGAAGGCGGCATTGATGTGAAGCTTGGAAAGTTCGTCACGCTCGAAGGGGCGGAGACGATCGACCCGCGCACAAACATCTTTTATTCGCACAGCTACATCTTCAACTTCGGCATTCCGTTTAACCACACCGGCGCGTTGTTCGACCTCCACGCCACGAAGATCGTGGACATCTACGCTGGCGTGACCCGCGGGGTGAACACGAGCATTGAAGACAACAACGAGTCGGTCTCCTTCCATGGCGGCGTCGGCTTGAACTTCGGTGAAGGCAAGTTCGTGGTGCTCGCCAGCACCAGTGTCGGACCGGAAACCCCGCATGACGACAGCAATTACCGCTATCTGAATGACATCACGGCGACTTGGAAAATCAACGACAAGCTCACGTCGATCACCGACTTGAACTTCATCCACGACGACGGAGCCAACGCGAGTGGCTACGGGGTCGCGCAGTACTTCACCTACGCGGTTTGCGAAAAAGTGAGCGTCGGCGTCCGCGGAGAAATCTGGCGCGACGAAAAAGGATTTTATGTGGCTTCGTTCGCGGACCCGCATGATCCGATGCGCGCGCTCCGCGGCGAAACGATTACCGACCCGCGCACTGTGGGTGGCGGCAGCACGACCTACGGCGCTTTGACGCTCGGCCTGAACATCAAGCCGACCGTTCCAAAGCCGCTGGCCGGCCTGGTCATCCGCCCGGAAGTCCGCGTGGATCATTCGCTCAACAGCACCCGTCCGTTTAACGACTCGAAAGACCGCACGATGTTCACCGCCTCCATCGACGCGATTCTGACTTTCTAAACGCGAAATTCCGTCTCTCAAAAAATGCGCCAGGTGAACAGCCTGGCGCATTTTTTTTAGGGAAAAATGGCTCGCCCCCAAGGCCGTGGGCGCAGGGACAAGCGACTCTCACAGCAATGAACCATTCCCCCAGCGACAGCCCCCCGGAGAACCCTGCCTCGCCCGCTTCGCCTGACGTGCGCTTTCTGGTGCCAGAGGATCAAGGGCGCAATCCGGCGATGGCACAGATGGTGCTAGATTTTATTGCGCTCCTCGGGGAACACCAACACCAGTCCACACCCATGAATTTTCTCGTCGTCGATGACAACCGTTTGCTCAACCGATTCCTGATCACCTATCTGCACAGCAAGGGTCACGAATGCTCCGCGCTCACCGATGGCACCAAGGTGCTCTCGTGGCTGGACTTGAACCCGTGCGACGCGATCATCCTCGATGTCGGCATGCCAAAACTCGACGGACTTTCGCTGATCTCCATGGTCCGCACGGACTATCCGGCACTCCCGATCATCATGTTCACCGGCTTGGGTTACGACGAGGAGACGATGCAGGCGGCGCGTTTTGCCGGTGCCAATGGCTACGTCAGCAAAGGGCTCGGACCGACGGAAATTTATTCCGCCGTGATGCGCGTGCTTCAGCAGACAGCCCCCGTCGTGCAGGCTCAGTAAACGCAAGGCGAAGGATGAGGAATTCGGGATTAAGGAATGCCGCGACGTTCCATCCCTGATTTCTCATTCGTCGCTTGGCGCGAGCTCGGCCAGGCGTTTTTTTAATAGCAACGCAGGCCATTGCCCGGGCACCGCCGCTTGATCGAGGAAGCCGTAATTCAGCACGGAGCCCGCCTGCGCGAACAACAAACGCGAGACTTTTCCGAAACGTCCCATGCCCATCACGCTCAACGGCAACCGCGCGCCAGCGTGCAGGAATCCCAGCAACTCCGCCACGTCGGACGCAGTCTTCGTGACCGTTGCGATCTTGAAAATATCGGCCCCGGCATGTGCCGCCGCTTTCGCCAGCGCGACCAATTTTTTTTGTGGCGGCGTCTTTTTGAAATCGTGATGCGACAGGATCACTCCGATTTTTTGCGCACGCGCGGCCGCGGCGATGGAGCCGAGTTCTTTCACCGACGCCAGCTCCAGGTCCACGAACGCGGCGTGCGGCAGAAATTTTTCCAGCATCCCGATCCGGGTCGCGAGGCTCAGCGCGTTTGCTCCGCCCTCGCGCGAGCCGCGCACGGTCAGGATCACAGGAATCGCCAGGCGCGGTGCGAGACGCGCCACCTGCTCCAATTCCGAAACGAGCAGGTCCAGTCGCAGTTCCACGAAATCGACGGCGCCTGGACGGAGCCGCGCCGCCGCCTGCAAGCCGCGTCGCGAGTAAACCGCGCCCACGACCTTGGGCCCGCCGCGCAGGGCCGCGGCTGCGTTTGGAAAATGCATCGCTTTTGATTTAATTTTACACGACTTTCGACTTCCCAAAGTTCCCCCGGATGCTCCGCCGAAAACAAGAATTTAATTTGCAATTCCACCAACTGGTGGACGGCGCGGTGCTCGCGCTCGCTTTCTGGGGCGCGCACGTTCTGCGTTCCTACGGAGCCAGCCGCGGGCCGCTGGATCCCATTTCGCCCTTCAACGAATTTCGCTGGATGCTCTTTGTCACGGTGCCATTCGGGCCGCTCTTTCTGGAACTCCAGTCCTTTTACCTTCACCCGCTGGAGAAAAATTTCTGGAAGTCGCTCTCTCAAATGGCCCGCGCCGCCTTCTGGCTGTGCCTGATTTTTGGCGCCTGCTGGATGTTCCTGCATCTAGAGGTGCCCAGCCGCGCCGTGCTGGTCCTTTTCGGCCTGCTCGCCGCCGCCCTACTTGGCATTCGCGAGTGGATCACCATTTTGTATTTGCATCAGCGCGTCCGCAGTGGGGCCATGAGGGAGTCCGTCCTGCTTGCGGGCGTGGCACTCGACATCGAGCAGCTCAAGAAAACCTTCACGCCCGACCAGATGATGCAGATGAACATCATGGGCGAGATCGACATTGAGCGGCAACCCATCGGCGACCTCGTCCACGCCCTGCACGAACATTCCATCAGCCGCGTCATCCTCGCCGGCGGCCATAGCCATCTCAATCGCATCCAGGAAGCGATCGGCGTGTGCGAACTCGAAGGCGTGGAAGCGTGGCTGCTGGCCGATTTCATCAAGACCAGCATCGCGCGCCCGGACTTCGACATGATGGGATCGCGCGCCATGCTGGTCTTTCGCACGACGCCGGAAATCTCTTGGGCTCTGATGGTGAAAAGCGTGATTGACCGCGTCGGAGCCGCAATTTTGCTGCTGCTGTCGTCGCCGTTTTTTCTCCTCGCCGCTGCCGGCATCCGGCTCACCTCGCCGGGACCGATCATCTTTCGGCAAAAGCGCGCCGGCAAAAACGGCAAGCCGTTCACCATGTTCAAATTTCGCACCATGGAAACCGACGCCGAAATGCGCCAGGCCGAACTCGCCGCGTTCAATCAAATGGTCGGCCCCGTTTTCAAAGTCGCCCGCGACCCGCGCGTCACCCCATTCGGCCGCTGGCTGCGCAAATGCAGCATCGACGAACTGCCGCAACTGGTGAACGTCCTCAAGGGGAGCATGAGCCTCGTCGGCCCGCGACCACTGCCCATTTACGAGGTGGAAAAATTTGAGAACGCAGCGCAGCGTCGGCGCTTGAGTGTGAAGCCGGGACTGACCTGCCTGTGGCAGGTGAGCGGGCGGAATGAGGTGAAGGATTTCCGCGAATGGGTGCGGCTCGATCTCAAATACATCGACAACTGGTCCATTTGGCTGGACTTGAAAATTCTGCTCAAAACGATCCCGGCGGTGCTCTCGGGTTTTGGCGCAAAATAGCCGCGTGGAAAAAACGTCGTGGTTTCCCGGAGGGCGCGCTCCGCGAAAATTCAGGCGATTGGTGCTTTGCACACCTCGGGTCGTCTGATAGTCGAATCGGTGCGCGCGAGAAAGCGCCACCCAACCAACCATGAAAACACGAATCCTCCTGTCCCTCCTCGCATTCAGTCTCGCCGTGTCCTCACCCGTCTTCGCAGGCGATGTCGCGCGCGCCTCCAAGGCCATGGTCGAACCCCAGTCCCAGAACGCCCTCGACCTTTTCTCCCTCGAATGGGACTACACGGGTCGCAGTCATTTCCACGACCACGACCTCGGCAGCCAGGACGTCTCCCACTCGGATTTCAGCTACAGCCACCGGTTCCCGATTAAAGGCCAGGTCTATTTCCGCACCGGCGTCGATTACGAGCGGTTCGATTTTGGCGGCTCGACCCGCGCTGGGATTCCCAGCCATTTGCAATCGGCCTCCGCCGTCTTCGCGCTCGAGTACGTGCAGGAAAATTTCGCCGGTGCGGCCATCGAATTGCACCCCGGCTTTTATTTTGAGGACGACCTTCGCGGCAACACTTTCGACATCCCCATCGACATTTACACGACCTTCAAGATCAACAGCAAACTCTACATCACCGTCGGCGTCGCCGGCGCGCTCAACTACGACCCGCAGATCTTCCCCATCGGCGGCATCATTTGGCTCATCAGCGACAAAGTGCGGCTGGAAGCCGTTTTCCCCAAACCCGCGCTCATCTGGACGCCGCAGGAAAACTGGGAATTCCGCGCGCTCGGCGAAGTCCTCGGTGGCGCCTACCGGCTCGACCGCGGCAACCCCGACCGCCAGCTCAGCAACGCCGTCGTGCAGTACTCCGAATACCGCGCCGGAGCACAGGCGACTTACTCCGGCTTCAAGCCGTTCGATCTCTTCGCCGGCGCCGGCTACACGTTTCTGCGCCAGTTCGATTTCCATCGCTCGGTGCATGATCGCAACGTGGACGGCGCGTTCTACGTAAAAGTCGGCGTCGAAGCGAAATTCTGACGCCAGCTTTTTCACACGCTTCCGTTTTCCGGGGGAAATTTTTGCGCGCCGCGCGGAAATTTCCCCCGTTTTGTTTTCCCTGTCTGCGGCTGTTTGCAAAATCAGTGGACGAGTTCTTTGCTCTTCGATCTCCTTGAAATCATCCGTCGCCGTGCAAAAAACCCCGGTGCTCGCCATCGCCAATCTCACGGTCCGGCGCGGCAGCGTCACCATCCTCCACCGTGTTTCGTGGCGGGTGGAAGCAGGCCAGCATTGGGTGATCCTCGGCGCGAATGGCTCAGGAAAAACCACGCTCCTGAGCACGCTCACCGGCTACGAATTTCCCACTGCTGGGACCATTGATTTACTGGGCGAACGTTTCGGCGAAAGCGATTGGCGCGAGTTGCGAAAGCACATTGGCCTTGTCAGTTCCTCCATCCGGCAGCGCATGGCCGAAGACGAGTCGGCGCTCGCCTCGGTGGTCAGTGGAAAATTCGCGATGATCGATCTGTGGGGTCGCGTCACGCCCGCGGATCGTGCGCGCGCCACTCGCATTTTGAGCCAGGTCGGCTGCGCAAATCTCGCCGCGCGTCCCTGGCGGGTGCTGTCTCAAGGCGAACGCCAGCGCATCCTCATCGCGCGCGCCCTCATGGCGCAGCCGCGCGTGTTAATCCTCGACGAACCGTGCGCCGGACTCGATCCAGTCGCGCGAGAACATTTCCTGCAATTCCTCCAGCGTCTCGCCTCCCGCAAAGACGCGCCCGCTTTAGTTTTGGTGACCCACCACGTCGAGGAAATCATGCCCGCGTTTTCGCACGTCCTCATTCTAAAAAAAGGACGCGCGCTCGCCGCCGGAGCGAGGCAGAAAGTGCTCACCTCGCCCCTGTTGAGCGCCGCCTTTGACGCGCCCGTGCGCCTGCACGCGGAACGCTCTCGCCCCGCGCTCACGATTGCTTCATCCAAACGCGCCGTGATGTAAGCGCCGGGGAACGCACGCCCCTCGCGCGTTTTGACTTTTCCGAAATTCGGTTTTGCTTCGCCTCACGTTTCCCATGTTGATCTCCGAAAGCCCGCCGCTGCACCTCACCTACTGCCTCAACATTCACCGCGGCGAAACTTGGGCGGAAAATCTTTCTGCCATCCGGGAAAAATCGCTGGCAGTCCGCACGCGCGTCCTTCCGGAAAATCAACCCATCCCCTTCGGCCTCGGCCTGCGCCTCTCGCGACAAGCCGCGCTCGACCTTTCGGAACCGGAAACGCTCGAAAGCGCCAGGGCATTTTTCGCCGAGAACAACGTCTATCCGTTCACGATCAACGGATTTCCGTACGGCAATTTTCACACCGGGCGCGTGAAGGAAAATGTCTATGCCCCCGACTGGCAGACGGCGGAACGGCGTGACTACACGATCCAGCTTGCGGACATTCTCGCGCGGCTCCTGCCCGACGGAATCGCCGGCAGCATCAGCACGGTGCCGTGCTCGTTCAAGCCCTGGATCACGGACGCGAGTCAGGTCGAAACGATGACGCGGATGCTCTGCGATTGCGTCGCGCATCTGGCCGCGCTGCACGAGCGCACGGGACGCGAAATCCATCTCGGCCTTGAACCCGAACCGGCGTGCATTCTGGAAACCACGGACGAAGCCGTCGGCTTTTTCAAAAACCACGCGCTCACTTTTGGCCGCGTTTATCTGGCGGAAAAAATGCGCCGTTCCCCGGCGCAAGCCGAGGCATTGATCCGACGTCATCTCGGCATTTGCTTCGACACCTGCCACGTCGCGTTGCAGTTTGAAAATCTCGCCGATTCGCTGCGGCGCTTCGAGCGCGAAGGCATCCGCATTTCCAAAGTGCAAATCAGCAACGCGCTCAAAGCCGCGCCGACGCGGGAAGCGCTCCACGCGCTCGCAGCGTTTCAAGACACCGTCTATTTGCATCAAGTCAAAGCCCGCGATGCCGACGGTGCGGTGCATTCCTGGGTCGATTTGCCCGAGGCTCTTCAATCAGCAATCAGCAATCAGAAATCAGAAATCAAAGAGCTGCGCTGCCATTTTCACGTTCCGCTTTTTTTCGAGGGAACCGGTGCGCTCGGCTCCACCGGCGGCGAGTTGACGCCGGACTTTTGGCGGGAGTTGAAACGCGGCGTTTGCCCGCACTTGGAAATTGAAACCTACACCTTCGACGTGTTGCCGCCGGAAATCCGCCCGGCGGACATCGTCGAGAGCATCGCCCGTGAATTCGCCTGGACGCAGAAAAAGCTAGCGGCCTCTTAACGGCCCCCGACCGGCGCAAACCCGACTTCCGCGCCAGCGATTTCGGAACAAAAAATGGCGCTGGATCACAAACCTCCGCTACCGCCCGCATTGCCCCATTCGCTGCGGTGTGTTTAAGTGTGACTCTCCGTTTCGAAGCCGCAGAATCCTCCCGATGACCACCGCCGAACCTGCCCCCGCCGTGAGCGCCGCCGACGGAATCAAAGACGACGATTTGCGCGCGATCGAGTATTTCAAGGAAGCGTACGGCACGATCAAACATCAGCTCGCAAAGGTCATCGTCGGCCAGGATGAGGTGATCGACCAGCTTCTGATGGCGATCTTTACTCGCAGCCATGCGCTGCTCGTCGGCGTGCCGGGACTGGCGAAAACGCTGATGATTTCCACGCTCGCGCAGACGCTGCAACTCGGCTTCAAGCGCATTCAATTCACCCCCGACCTGATGCCCAGCGACATCACCGGCACCGAGGTGATTTATCACGACCAGACGACCGGTCAGCGCGAGTTCAAGTTTCTACCCGGCCCGATTTTTTCCAACATCATCCTCGCCGACGAAATCAACCGCACGCCGCCGAAGACGCAGGCGGCGATGCTCGAGGCCATGCAGGAGCGAAAAATTTCCGCGGGCGGCAACGATCACAAACTGCCCGATCCATTCTTCGTGCTCGCGACGCAAAATCCGATCGAGCAGGAGGGCACCTACCCGCTGCCCGAGGCGCAGCTCGACCGTTTTATTTTCATGATCCATGTCGATTACCCGAGCGAAGCCGAGGAATTGGCGATCATGAAACGCGGCACCGGCGCTGCGGGGGAACAGCCGCGCGCGGTGCTCGGCTCCGAGCACATTCTTTATTTGCAGGGGACCGTGAAGCGGATGCCCGTCGCCGATCACGTTTTTTCCTACGCGCAAAAAATCGCCGCCGCCACGCGCGCGAAATCGCCGCAGGCGCTCGACTTTTGCAAAAAATGGCTGAGTTGGGGTGCCGGTCCGCGCGCCAGTTTAAATCTCATCATGGCCGCGAAGGCGCGCGCGATTGTGCGCGGCCAGGTCTATGTCAGTTGCGAGGATGTCGCCGCCGTCGCGCTGCCGATTATGCGCCACCGCATCATCCCGAACTTCGCGGCGCAGAGCGAAGGTGTGACCAGCGACGACATCACGCGCAAGATTCTCGCGACGATCCCGCAGGACGAGAAGTGAGTTTGTCCACTGATTGCACAGATTTTCACGGATTGGATTTTGAATAGGACAACAGAGATGAAAACCAATCGCGATTTCT
Source organism: Spartobacteria bacterium (assembly GCA_025350985.1). Classification (GTDB taxonomy): domain Bacteria; phylum Verrucomicrobiota; class Verrucomicrobiia; order Chthoniobacterales; family Chthoniobacteraceae; genus JANXWU01. Next base: position 11,823 of record JANXWU010000288.1, read on the forward strand.
CTTAAGTCTCCCGCTTCCCTGGTTTGCAAAAAATAATCTGTCTAAATCCGCAAAATCTGTGGACGCACCTCGATGGAAAAATTTGTCGCGCAAGATAAACTCCTCGACGCCGAAGCCATTCAACGCGCGGAGATGCTCGGCATTCAGGCGCGGCAAATCGTCGAGGGCTACATGGCCGGCGAACACAAGTCGCCCTATCACGGCTTCGCCATCGAGTTCGCGCAACACCGCGAGTACACTCCCGGAGACGACACACGCCACCTCGATTGGAAAGTCCTCGCCCGCACCGAGCGCTACTACATCAAGCAGTACGAACAGGAGACGAATTACGTCGCGCACATTCTCGTCGATGGCAGCGAGTCGATGAAATACGGCTCCAGCCAAATGTCGAAGCTCGACTACGCGCGCGTCATTGCCGCGACTTTCGCTTATCTCATCCTGCTCCAGCGCGACGCCGTCGCCGTCGGCATGTTCGACACCGCGATCAAAGGCTACCTCCCGCGCACCGACAACCTGGCGTCGATTCACAACATCATGCGCGTGATCTCCAGCTTCGCGCCGACGGAAAAAACCAGCATCCCAACCGTGCTCAACGAAATGGCGCGGCAGGTGAAACGCCGCGGCATTTTCATTTTGATCAGCGACTTCTTCGACGACGTGGACGCGGTCATGCGCGGCCTTCAACACCTGCGTTTCAGCCGGCACGAAGTCGTCGTCTGCCACGTCCTCGATTCCGCGGAACTAAAATTTCCGTTCAACGGCAGCGTGGAGTTTCACGGTCTCGAAGGCTCGGGCCGCATTCTTACGCGGCCAGCCGAGTTGAAAAAAAGTTACCTCGCTGCGATGAAAGCGTTCACCGACAAAATGCGCGACGGCTGCGAGCGCAACGGCTGCCATTATTTGAAAATCGACACGTCGCAGCCGTGGCATGAAGTGCTGAGCGGCTATCTCGCCTTCCGCGAACGCACGCGGGGAGCGAGATGAATTTTCGATTTTTGATTTTTGATTTTCGATTAGCGGTCGCGTCGTGCGGACGTCCGACGACTCGCGACAAAAATCGCAGTGAGTTCGTGCGCTTCGCGCAACAAATCGGCGAGACGTTTTGCCGGCATCAAACCGGCCTCAGCGGCGAGTTCGATCCAGAATGCGCTTTCATCGGCCTCTTCTTCGACCACCGCGAGTTTGTTTCTGAAATCCGCAGCCGAGCGCGCCCGGCACACGGCGCGATAATTCGCGGCGACGGACGAAGCGGAGCGCACGAGTTGGCTCACGATTGCTTTCGCCGTTACGTTTCGTGGCAGCGATTCGCACATTTTGAAAACGCGCAGCGCAAAACTTTTCGTGCGCTCTTTCAATTCGTTTTCTGTCACGCGCCGAGGCTAATCGAAAATCAGAAATCGAAAATCGAAAATTCCTGATGGGCTTTCTAAACCCGTTTCTGCTTTTCGGCATCGGCGCGATCAGTGTGCCGATCGTCATTCATCTGCTTTCAAAAAGGCAAATCCGGCGCGTCGTCTGGGCGGCGATGCAGTTCCTCGCGCCGGTAGTCCAGCGCAATCAGCGGCGGCTCAACCTCGAAGACATCGTTCTGCTGTTGCTCCGTTGTCTTCTGCTCGCGCTGCTCGCCCTCGCCCTC
>JANXWU010000347.1 GCA_025350985.1 Spartobacteria bacterium
CCTTCAACTGATGCGCGCCGTCCACTCGGTATTCGCGGATGTAAAGCCGCGCTCTGCTCGCCGGGGGCACGGAGGGCGCTTCGCCCGACACCGTGGGCAATGATGCAGAATCTAAACTAAGCGCCCCGGCAGGCAGTGTCCCCGCCGTTATTCCCACCACGGACCAGCAGAGCCATACCGCTAAACTTAGCGATGCCGTCACGGACACCTTTTTGATTGGCGCACTCCGACTCCGCTCTGGCGGATTGCTGCTGTTTTGAGGTATGTGCATGCGGCGGGCGGCGGAGTAATCCGAGGCATGCTCTATCTAGTTTCGGCAGGAGCGCTTTCAAGTTATATGTGGTTACTCTTGTGTTACTTGCGTGTTACTGTTGCATGACTTTTATGTTACAATTGCGCGACAGTGGCCACGGGAGAAACTGGCGAGGACGGCCGACAAAAACGGAAGCCGTTGCCCCACCCCTTCTTACGGTTTTGAACGGGTAATTTGCTTTCGATCCTCGTTGTCGGCCCTGTTTTCCTCTGCCATCACACTAGATCCAATGTGATGCGCGCCTGACTGGAAAAGTCGGCAGCGAATATCATGGGTTCGTCCGTGCAATGGGGCGTCATCTCGCTTCGGACGGGAGCGTGCGTTCCCCAGGATTCTCGCCTCAGGCGTTTTCCTTGACTGCCGCGAGCAGGGTCGCGGTTTCGCCCGGAAGACGCCAGCCAGTTGACGTTTCGGGCATTGGCATTCCGACGCCGCCGTAGGCCAAGTCTTCGCTCGACCAAAGCAGCGTCCACTTTTTCCCCACCGGCGGCGCGAGCAATGGCTCGGGCGCGACGCGCAATTCCAAGTCGGCTCCCAAGTTCAACAGCAGCAGCCGGTCGCTGTCATCCGCGGCAAAAAATCGCAGCACAAGGGCGTGCAGGCCGAGGACTGCGCCGTCGATTCCATCCGCCGCCTGCCGGCTGAAAACCTGATCGCTTCGGCGCAGGCGCAGGAGATCGCCGTGCAATCGGTAAACGAGCGCGTGCCGCTCGCGTTCGGCGAGATCGAGCTTGCAGCGCTCGAACGTCGCGCGCGCCGTCGGGGGCGCGAGTTGCGCCTTCGTCTCCGGCAGCGCGAGACTCGGAAACTGGCTGAGAAATTCCTCGCGCCCTTTCGTAACCGACTTGGCCGACTCTGGACGGTCGGCGAAAAAAAGAAACGGCGCGGAAGCCGCGAACTCTTGGCCTTGAAACAGCATCGGTGTGTGCGGGGCGAGCAACAGCAGCGCGGTGAGCGCGCGGAAACGCGCCGCCGAAGCGCGCTCGTGAACGCGCGAGCCGAGGCCGGTGTTCGCGATTTGATCGTGATTTTCCAAAAAGCCGACGATCGCTTCGGGCAGCATTCCTTTCGTCGGAATGCCGCGCCGATTTTTCGTCCAGGCGGCGTACTGGCCCTGGTAAAGAAACCCGTGTTTCACCGCCGAGATCAGTTCCTGCGGCGTGCCCGCGTGGTCGCTAAAATACGCTTCCGCCCGCGAGGTCAGCGCGACCTTTGCGCTGTGGTGAAAATCCTCGTTCCATATTCCGTCGAAGCCCGCCTGCTGCACGGGAAACGCGATCATCGCCTGGCCGGGCTTGGGACGCGGCGGTTGAAATTCCGCGAGCAGCAAAATCGAGCGCTGGCCCGCGGCTTTGCGCACGCGTTCGGCCATTTCCACGACGATGTGTTTGGGCGAGGTGTCGAGGATCGTGTGGAGCGCGTCGAGACGGAAGCCGTCGAGATGAAATTCGCGAATCCAGTGTTCGACATTGGCGAGAATGAACGCGCGCACCGGCTCGCAATGAACGCAATCGAAGTTGAACGGCTCGCCCCATTCGCTCGCGTGTTTTTTGGAAAAATAATCCGCGGAGAACTCGCCAAGGTAGTTTCCCTCTGGCCCGATGTGATTGTAAACCACGTCCAGAATCACGCCGAGTCCGTGGCGGTGCGCCTGATCGACGAACCGGCGAAAATCGTCCGGCGTGCCGTAAAGCCGGCTCGGCGCAAAAAGATCGACGCCGTCGTAACCCCACCCGAATTCGCCGGCAAAATCCGCCACCGGCATGACTTCGACGGCGGTGATGCCGAGGCGCGCAAGTTCGGCCAACTCCCGGGAAGCCGCTTCCCAAGTGCCTTCGCGGGTGAAGGTGCCGATGTGCATTTCGTAAATGACCTGGCCTTTGAGTCGCAGTCCCGTCCACGCGCGGTCGCTCCATTTGAACGCGCGCGGATCGATGATCTGCGACAAACCGTGGACGCCGTCGGGTTGAAAACGCGAAGCAGGATCGGGAAAGACGCGCTTCTTTCCGTTCAGCCGGTAGCCGTAGCGGTCGCCGGCGCGCGCGGAGATTGTTTTGGAAAAAAAGCCGTTTTTCTCCGCGGCCAAGTCGAACGCTTGGTCGCGCACAGATTCACCTTCGTCGTTTTTTTGAAGAACCAACTGAACCTTGCGCGCACGCGGTGCCCACACGCGAAAGCGCACTTTGCCGCCGCCGATGATCTCCGCGCCTAAAGTTGAATGTCTGGATTTCATGCGAAGCGCGACGAGTTGCCTGATGAATCGGGGGCGCTCTCCGGTTGGATTTTAAAAAAGCGCGGCCTGATCGCGCATTCACATTTCGGCGGCGCGGAGTTCCGCCGTCTATTCGTCACTTGTCGGCCTGTGCGTTCCAGCCTTTCGACAACCGCGCCGTCGGCACGGCCGGAATGGCCAAGCCGGCTTCAGCGTAGTGGGACGTGTCGTTGAACAGCGTCAGCCGCGCGCGCACCGTGTCCTTGAAATCGACGATGTTCAGCGCGCACGGGCTTTGGTCGAGATTGTCTCGGTAGCGGCGCGGATCGAAACCGAGCAGCGAACTGAGCAGCAGCCGGATCGTGGCTTTGTGGGAAACCACGAGCACGGTTTGACCCGGATGATCGCGCACGATTTCCAAAAGCGCCGGCAGCGCGCGCGCGGTCACGGCGAGTCCGGTTTCCCCGCCCAGCGGCGCGAAAGTGAACGGGTCCTTGTCCCACGATTCGACCTCGTCGGGAAATTTTTCATCCACCTCGCCGCGCGTCATTTGCTCCCAATGGCCGTGCGAAATTTCGCGCAGTCCGTCACGCGCCTGCACTTCAAGCTTGTGCGGCGCGGCGGCGATGCCAGCCGTCTCGACCGTGCGCCCGAGCGGCGACGCAAACACCGCCGCAATTTTTTCGCCGCTCAAACGCAACGCGAGCCGCCGCGCCTGTTCGCGCCCTTCGTCGGAAAGCGGCACGTCGGTCGCTCCGGCAAAGCGGTCTTCGGCAGTTAGAATCGTGGCACCGTGGCGGACGAGAAAAATGCGGGTGCTGGAAGTGGGCATGGCAGGGTGGAGTTAGGGTTGATGGATCGGGACCAGCCGCGGCTCCGGTGCGCTTTTCGCGTCCGGTGCGGCGGCGACGTGTTTGCGCGAGCGCTCGCGGAAAAAGAGCTGCGCCTGCGATGCCTTGCCACCTTTGGGCGGGCGCAGCCGGACGTACGATCCATCGTTTTGCAGCTCGCGCGCTTTCACGCAATCGCTCAAGAACGCCGGCAGAATTTCGTGGATGATTTCGTCGCGCAGCGGCGCGCTCTCGACGGGAAACGACACTTCGACGCGACGGTAAAAATTGCGCGGCATCCAGTCGGAACTGCCGAGATAAACTTCCGGCTTCCCGTCGTTCTCAAAGTAAAAAATCCGGCTGTGTTCGAGAAAGCGGCCGACGATGCTGACGACACGGATGTTCTCGCTCACGCCGGGAAGCTTCGGCCGCAGGCAGCACACGCCGCGCACGATCAAGTCGATTTTCACGCCCGCCGCCGACGCCTCGTAAAGCGCCTCGATGATGCCTTCGTCCACCAGCGAGTTGAGTTTGGCGATGATGCGCGCCGGCTTGCCAGCTTTCGCGTGATCGCGTTCTCGGAGGATTTTTTCGCGGAACCGGGACGCGAGGTCGAACGGCGCGACGAGCAATTTTTCCAGACCGGGATAAGCGGCGAGCCCGGTCAAAGTGTTGAAAAGGGTGGCGACTTCCTGCGTCAATTCCGCGTTCGTCGTGAGCAGCCCCAGGTCGGTGTAAATGCGTGCGGTGCGCGGGTGATAATTGCCCGTGCCGAGGTGGACGTAGTGCCGCAGCCGGTCTTCGTCACGGCGCACGATCAGCAGCATCTTGCAATGCGTCTTCAGCCCGACGACGCCATAGACGACGTGGACGCCGGCCTCTTCGAGCTGGCGCGCCCACTGGATGTTGTTCGCCTCGTCGAAGCGCGCATAGCTGGGCGATCCGAGGAGGTCCGACACCTTGGTGACGACACTGTCCGGTCGGTCTCGCGATCGGCCACCCGGGTTCGTGTC
>JANXWU010000353.1 GCA_025350985.1 Spartobacteria bacterium
GCAGAGATTTTCGATGTTCGTCGGGCTGGAAATTTTCAGCCCCGCGCGATACGACGCGTCCCCCTCCTGCACCGTCCCGCTCAACACCGGCGGCGCATACTTCGCATCCGACACGCGCCCGATGTCGGCCAGCGCCCGCGCGTGTTTCATCACCTGCCAGCCGCCGGCATCGTTGAGAAGTTTTTCAGTCAGCGCGATCACAGTGCGTCCTCCGTTGTAGCGGCGGTCTGCGACCGTCGCAAACAGCGGTAGTGGGACAGTTTGAAAAAGCGCGATCTTTTGTCATTCTGAGCGAAGGCTTGGCGGAGTCGAAGAATCTCTTGAACCGCTCCCGGCGTGCCGCCTCACGGGGAAGCGCAAGAGATTCTTCGACTCCGTTCCGTTCGCTGGTGGCGAACTTCACTGCGCTCAGAATGACACGCGCTTTTTCAAACTGAGCCACTACCCAAACATCCGGCGGAAATGCCGCGTCGCCGCAGTTTGCCCTTTGAACTTCGGACGCTGAACCGTAACCTGCCGCCCGCCAATGCTGACCATCGCCATCGCCAACCAAAAAGGCGGCGTGGGCAAGACCACCACCGCCGTCAACCTCGCCGCGTGCCTCGCGGAAAAACGTGTCCGCACGCTGCTCATCGACCTCGACCCGCAGGCCAATGCCACCAGCGCCATCGGCCTCGAAGGCCTCGCCGGCCAGAGCATCTACGAGCCACTGATGGGCGGCGCGTCCGTCATTGAAAAAGTCCTGCCGACCCGCTTCGAGCATTTGTTTGTCATCACCGCCGACCTCGATCTCGCCGGCGCGGAGATCGAAGTCGCGCGCCTCGACGACCACCTGCTCCGGCTCCGGCACGCGCTTGCTCCTTTGAAAAACGACACGTCATTCGACTTCGCGATTCTCGACTGCCCGCCGTCGCTCGGCATCCTCATGACCAATGCCCTCGCCGCCGCCGACGAGCTGCTCGTGCCGATTCAGTGCGAGTATTTCGCGCTCGAAGGACTTTCAAAAATTTCCCACGTCATCGAACAAATCAAAAGCGTCGGCGCGAACCCGAACCTCACGCTTGCGGGTATCCTGATGACGATGTTCGACGGGCGCACGAACCTCAGCAACCAAGTCGCCGAGGAAGTGCGGAAACATTTCGGCAACACCGTTTACACGACGCAAATCCCGCGCACGATCCGCCTTGGTGAAGCGCCGAGTTTTGGCAAACCGATCATCGAATACGAGCCGAACGGCATCGCCGCCGACGCCTACCGCGCGATGGCGAAGGAGTTTTTGCAGCGGCACAAAGGCGGCTGACTCTCGCAAGAATCGCCGGGCACCGGTGAGACTCCCCGCCCGCAATTGGTGTCGTGGTTGAAGCGCGGGTCATTCAATTCGCACCGCGAACAAAAGGCAGCCCAGGAATCTCGCCACCGTCACGAGGCGGGTTGACGCGTCTGGATTTAAGACCGAACGACCTCGTGGAAAGGAACCATACTTTGGCTATCCCAAAAGGGTCCGCCGCTGTTATTACCCTAGTAATGAAATCACGACTGCCTTCTTTGCTCTTAATCATCCTGCTCGCCCTGACTGGCCGGGGCAGAGCGGCTGACGACACTAAACCCAACATCATTTTCATCCTTGCCGACGATCTGGGGATCGACGGCGTCAGTTGCTATGGCGCGGACAAACGCAAGACGCCGGAGATCGACAAACTCGCGGCGTCGGGCACGCGCTTCGAGACGTGCTATGCCGCGCCGTTGTGCGGGCCGTCGCGCTGCCTGCTGATGACCGGGCGCTACGCCTTCCGCACCGGCGGGTTGCTCAATCAATCGTGGCGTGCCGGCGGGACGGGCGCGAAGTCGGCGGACGAGCAGCCGATTGCGAAGCTGATGAAACAGGCGGGCTACGCGACCGGCATGGCCGGGAAATGGCGGCAGGTGGGCGAGACGCCGCGCGACTGGGGCTTTGACGAATACACCACCGACCCGACGGCGGGCGGCTGGTATTGGCAGAAGAAGCATTTGAAAAATGGCGTGGAGGTGACGGTGCCGGAAGGAACTTATGCGCCCGATGTCATCCAAAACTTCACCGTCGATTTCCTGCGGCGGCACAAAGACAAGCCGTTCTATTTTTACTACTCGATGCATCTCGTCCACAAACCCACCCTGCACACGCCAATCTCCCCGGCCAAGGACGGCCCGGAACGCTACGACGACAACATCGCCTACATGGACAAGCAGGTCGGCGCGATTGTGGCGGAATTGAAAAAGCTCGGGCTGCGCGAGAAGACGCTGATTATTTTCTCCGGCGACAACGGCACCGCCGTCGGCTACCCGACGCCCGTGCGCGGAAGGATGATCAATGGCGCGAAAGGCTCGATGCTCGAAGGCGGCGCGCGCGTGCCGTTCATCGCGAGCTGGCCGGGCACGACCCCGGCGGAAAAAGTGTCGAAGGACATCGTGAGCTTCGCCGACCCGCACGCGACGTTTCTCGAACTCGCGGGCGCGAAACCACCGGAGGGTTTCAAGCTCGACGGCCGCAGCCTCGCGCCGCAACTGCGCGGCGAAAAGGGCACGCCGCGCGAATGGGCTTACGTGCAACTGGGCGCGCATTGGTTTGTGCGCGAGCCGGGTTTCAAGATGAATGAACGCGGCGAACTCTTCGACATGAGCGACGCGCCGTTTGTCGAGAAATTGGTGGACGTCGCCGATGACTCCGAAGCCAGCAAGGCCGCGCGCGAACGTCTGGCCGGCGCCCTGAAGGAACTCAATCCCGCCGCGGGCAAAAAGGGCGGCGGCGACGGCAAGAACAGGGCGGAGAAAAAAGCGAGACGAGCTGAGCGCCAGCAAAAGAAGCAGGCGGAGACTCCAAGTCCCGCGGCCGAGCCGCCCAAGTAGCGGGGCGCGATTGTCGGCGCACAAATGCCGACACCCAACCCAGACTATAAGGTATCGTCCCAAGCCTTTATCCCATGAGTAACAAAACCCGCACCGGCATTGCCTCCGCCGGCAATTGGATCGTTGATCACGTCAAAGTCATCGATGTTTTTCCACAACAGGACACACTCTCGAACATCCTAGGGATAAGTCATGGCAACGGCGGCTCGGCTTATAACATTCTCAAGGACATTGCCCGTCTCGGCTCCCCGTTTCCACTTGAGGCAATCGGACTGATCGGCGAGGACGCGGATGGCGAGGAAATCCTGCGCGACTGCCGGGCGCACGGCATTGAGGCGTCGCAGCTCAAAACCACCGCGGCCGCGCCCACTTCGTTCACGGATGTGATGACGGTGAAGGCCACCGGACGCCGCACTTTTTTCCACCATCGTGGAGCGAATGCCTTACTCGACTTGAAGCACGTTAATCTTGCGGCCACCAATGCCCGCATTTTTCACGTCGGCTATCTACTTCTGCTCGACCGGCTCGACGCCACGCACGACGAACACGGGACTCGCGCCGCAGCTTTGCTCGCCGAGGCGCAGCAGCGCGGCTTCAAGACCAGCATTGATGTCGTAAGCGAGGACAGTCAGCGGTTCCCGCAAATCGTGAAGCCCGCGCTGCGTCATACCGACTACGCGATTTTTAACGAACTCGAAGCGGAGCGCACGACGGGCATCGTGACGCGCGTGGACGGCGCGCTGTCCATGGACGGACTGAAGCGCGCCGCCCGCGAGTTGCTGGGCTTGGGCGTGCGCGAGTGGGTGGTCATTCATTTTCCCGAAGGCGGCTATGCGCTCTCGGCGAACGGCACCGAGTGTTTTCAACCAAGCCTGCGTCTGCCGGAAGGCTTCGTCGCGGGCACGGCGGGCGCGGGCGATGCGTTTTGCAGCGGGGTGCTGCTGGGGTTGCACGAAGGTTGGGCGATCGAGAAAGCGCTGACGCTGGGCGTGTGCACCGCGGCTACTTCGCTCAGTCATCCGACGTGCAGCGAAGGTATTGGCAAGCTGGGAGACGCGCTCGGCCTCGTGGAAAAATTCGGCTTTAATCCGAAGCAGGAAGTCTGATCGTCTCTGTCCCATGAAGAAATTTGTTACCCTCGGTCTCCTCTGTTTGACCTCGGCCGTCTTCGCCGAGGATGTCGTCCGCGTCGATGCCGGGAAGCTCTACGCGGAATACGAAAAGAACGCGATCGCCGCGGACAAGAAATATAAGGACAAGGAATTGTTGATCTCGGGCACCATCGACAAGATCGACAAGGACCTGCTGGGCAAACCGTTTGCTCGTTTGCACGTCAACGATTTCCTGGGCGTGCAATGCAACTTCGCGCCGGAGTCGATCGATCAACTCGCGAAGGCTCGCGTGAAGGCACACGTCCTTATCAAAGGCAAAGTGCAGGGTCGCATTGGCAACGTCATCGTGACGGAATGCTCGTTCGGTAAATAGAGCGCACGCACTCCCGGATCGAAGTCGCGGACTCGTCACTGCGCTTTGCAGTAATTCCGCACGTAATCGTCCACTGCCTCCTGCCAATTTCGGGGTGCTTGTCCGGTCAGGCCCGCCAGTTTTTCCGTTGAGAGGACGGTGTAAACGGGCCGGCGCGCGACGAAGTTTTTCATGTCCGTCAACGCCAGCGCTCCGACCGATTTGCCTTTGATCGGCCAGCCCGCAGCCAGGGCGCAATCAATCGCGTGCTGGCCGTAATCCCGCCAACTGCATTCGCCGCCGTTGCACAAGTGAAGCAATCCTCCGTCGGAAATTTCACCCGTCACAAAAGGACGCAGCCACTCCGCGGCATCGATGGTGAAGGTGGGCGCGGACATCTTGTCGGAGATCGCCGCGACCTCTTCCGACTCCTGCGCACGCTTTAGGATTAAGTCGATAAAGCTCGGTCGATCCGGCCCAAATACCCACGCGACCCTCGCGACCAGATTCCTCTTCGAAACCGCGAGAGCTTCCTCCTCCCCAAGTCGCTTGGACTCGCCGTAAATGCTGATCGCCTTGGCGGGGTCATCTTCGGAGTAAGGCGTCGCCTTTTCACCGTCGAAGACATAGTCGGTGCTGATCTGAATGAACCGCGCGTTCTTTCCCGCGCAGATTTCCGCCAGCTCGCACACGGCTTCCGCGTTGATCCGCATCGCTTCCGCTTCGTGCGTCTCGCAGTAATCGACGTTCGTCAGCGCCGCACAGTTAATGAGCGTGTCGAAGTCGAGCGGTTGAATATTTTCGCGAATAGAATCCGCCGCGGCGAGATCGAGGTCGGCGTGGGTGAAGCCAATCACCTCGTGTTCACCGCCATAAGCCCGCGCGAGTGCCGCACCCAGCCTGCCGCCGCTGCCAACAATCGCGACTCTCATTTCTTCCCGAGCAACGGTTGCCACCACGCCCGATTCGCGACGTACCAATCCATTGTCTCCTTCAAGCCTTGGTCAAAGTTGTGCTGCGGCTTCCAGCCAAGCTCCGTGTGCATTTTCGTCGAGTCGATCGCGTAACGGCGGTCGTGGCCGAGTCGATCCTTCACATAATTGATCAGACTTTTCGAACGACCCAAGTGATCGAGAATGCGATGCACCACGTCGATGTTCTTCAGCTCGCTGTC
>JANXWU010000359.1 GCA_025350985.1 Spartobacteria bacterium
ATTTCGCGCAGCGCACATTGTGGACGACGGCATAGACGATGAGCAGGTTCATCGAGAAGACCGACGCGAGCAGCGCGATTCTTTCCAACTGCACGCTCGCCGCGCCGCGCATGGTCGCCGCGGGCGGGGGCAGTTGCAGAAAGATGAAAGTCGCCACAGCCATCCACGCGAGCCAGCACAGCACGATCACTACCTTGGTCCAGGCGCTGCGGCTCCGGATTAAAAAGCTCCACCACACCCGGCGCGGATCGGTCGCGTCGCCGCAGCCGGGAGCGCCGGGACGGGCACACTCGGTGAAGCGCGGATCCGTCTCCGCCAAATCGCGCTGCGCGTCGCGCAACGCCCGCCGAAAATCGCGCTGGATGCACCAGAAATAAGCGACGCCCAAAAAGACCGCCAAGCCGCGCAGCCAGGTCGTCGGCCACGCGCTGATGCCTTCGGTCAGAAAAAACGGCTCCTCATTTTCGTTCAGAGCGATCCACGGAATGCGGGCGCTCACGGCCAAAAAGAAAACCGTCCCGGCGAGCAGCGTCCAAGTCGCGATGTCGAGCCGCGCGAGTTTCAAAACGCGGCGAACACTGTCCACCCGCCAGTGGCGCACCCGGAGCAGCCGGTAAAGAGCCGCGTGCGCCCGACCGCAAATCGCTCGACAGGCGCGCCGTCCATACAGGGTCGTCCCAAGGGCGGAGACGATGGCGGCGGCAAGGAGTGGCAGAATCCAGCGCCACCCGGCCCAGCGTTCGGCCAGCGCGAGCGCGGGAAACGGCGACACTCCATAAAGATCGCCCCGCATTTCCAGCCGAATCCTGCCAGCGTTCCCGAGCAATTGCGGGCCGCTGCGCCCCACCTCGAACACCGCCGGCGTCCAGTCGCGGCGCGGCTGCGTCAGCCAGTGCCGGTTTCCCGCCACGGTGAAAAACTCGACCGCTTCCAGCGTCGCGAAATATTGACCGGTCTGCGCGGAATCCCGAAAAGGCAGGATGCCGCGCTGGTATTCCTCGCGCAGGGAGAAGTGAAATCCAGAGGCCACGAGTAGATTGCGCGTCGTCTCAAATTCGTCCGGCGCGCAGAGGGCCGCGTCCAGTTCGGTCGTGAAGTAAAGCGCGCCGGGGAAGAATTTTTTGAGCTGCCGCAGCATCTGCACCTTGTCGTACATGTCGCTGCCCAGGACGCCAATCGCGTCGATCGTCCGGCCTCCGTCCACGTCCTCCAGCCGCTTCAACTCATCGGCAAACCGCGCGACATAATCGACCTGCGTGCGGCCGTAGGCCATCGCGGGCGCGTGGGAGGCCAGCAGGCGGCGCATCATTTCATCGGGCGTCGCCGTGGGCGCGGCGTTATTCGTCTCCGCGGGCGAGCGTTCGGCGATGCCGGAAATCTGCCCGTCGAGGCCGTGGAGGTAGGAGAACTGCATCATCTCATCCCAGCGGCCGCCAGCCTCCGTGAAGGCCTTGCGAAAACTCTGCGGAAGCACGCGTCCATAAAGCGTGTCCCATTCACTCAAAATCACGACCGTGCGCTTCGACCCTTTCCGAGCGGCGGACAGTTTCGGCGCGTTCAACAAACCGGGGCGACGAAGGTTGATTTCCTGCACCAGCGCCCGCGCGAGTTCGCCGTCGTCGCAGCCGAGACGGTGGAGGGTGATCCAGGGCCGGAGTCCCGTCGCGTCCGCCGGCATCAGATGGATTTCGCGGGAAGCGTGCTCCATTTCATGGGTGAAAGAAGCAGCCGGCGTTCGGGGTAGAGCGCTTGGAACAGCGGCGCCGACGGCACTCGTCGGCTTCGCTTTTTTGGCCGCAAGTTCGGGGTGCATCAACGCCCAGGCCTGCCGCGGATCGATCGACGGACGCACGGCCAGAATTTCCACCGGCACATACTCGCCGATTTTTGGAAAAGGGCGCACGGGCGTGGCGAGTTCATCCTCCGCTTCGTGCAGCAGCGCCATCAGCTTGTCGGAATTCAGCGGGCCGATCCAACGCGCCGTGATCCAGCTTTTTTTCGTCCGCTCCGGTGGCGAAAACTGGGCGATCAATCCCGACATGGCGCACACCCAGTCCATCTGCCGCGCGCGGTATTTCGGTCCAGGGCGAAAGGCATCGTCGGCCACGTACAGCACCACGATGCGGTCGGCTTTGGCCGCCAGCGCGACTTCCAGCGGCGCGGCCTGAATGTTGAAACCGACCGGCGGAATGACGGTGGATGGGGCGTAGGAAAAAACCTCGAACGGGTAGCCCTGTTGCGTCGTGATCCCTCCGTCTCCCAACTTCCAAGCCGCCACGCCCAGCCGCGACGCCTTCAACGGCTCGTAACCCGCTGTCGTCAGCGCCGACACCACCGCGACACGCGTGCGGATGCGCTGCTCGCTGGATTCCGGATAGGAGGCCGAGGGCATCGAGACGAAAAGAAAACGCACTTTGTGCGGGTTCGAGTAATCCGGTGACTGATCCGTTTTGACGCCCGGATCATCATGGGTGTGGGCCCAGATGACCTTGTCGAGCGGAACAAAATTGGGAGAAATCTCGGCCTGTGACGCCGCTTTTTTCACCGCCTCGGGATTGGGTTCAACCGAGGGTTCCGAAGACGGAGGAATAGGCGGCGCATTGCGCTCGTTGCGAGCCAGCGCGGCTGGAATTCCCTGCATCACCGCCGCCGTGGCCTCGAAGGGATCCTGCCAAAGCCGCGCCGGCACATTCTGCCATTCACCTTGAAAAACCTCCGTTTGCACCGCGCCTGTGCCCGCGGGCCGCGCGACCGGTTGCAGCCGGGAATTACTGACAATGCCGCCGCCAATGATCGTGATCACCGCCACCAAAGGCAGCAGCAGCGCCGTCATGGAATTGTCTGTGTTCGCCATACGTCCCGTCGTCCACCGAAGTTCGAGCGGAGGTTTTTAGCAAACCGTCTCGCACGCGGCAAGCGGCTTGACCGTCACGCCCGCGAAAGTTGTTCACAGAGCTGTATGAGGGATCTCTTTTTAAAAGCCCAAAGCTCATTCATCATAAGCGTGCGAATAACTGACAGGTTTCGCGCTCCACGCTTTGTTGATCATCGTTCCACGACGTTCAGCTCCGCGAATAACCTCCTGCCCTCCGAACCATTCTGTCCGGGAAGCGCGGGTTCCTCCCGGTTGTTGATTGTTCTTGGAAAGTTATTGGTCAGTTATTCGGCGCGCGGGTCGCTCGGTTGCGCCCAGAGTTTTTGCTCGAGCGCGTCGAAGGCAGCGGCGGTTTCCGATTCTTTCTTGCTGTGGCCCGTGCCACGTCCGAGTTCGGCCTCGTTCCACTTTACTTTGGAGATGAAGGTCTTTTGATGCTCCGGCCCTTCTTCGGAAACGACCGCGTAAGTGGGGCCGGCAGAGCCGAGCGATTGCAGGAGTTCCTGGAGCATCCCTTTTGGGTTCACGTCCACCGGTTCGATCTTCAACTGCTCGATTTCGTCCGCGGCGGATTGAAGCACGAATTCGCGCACGGTTTGCAAGTCGCTGTCGAGATACATCGCGCCCACGACGGCCTCGAAGGCGTCCGCCAATGTCGAGGCCCGCTGCCGTCCGCCGCACGCTTCCTCGCCTTTGCCCATGAGCAGATAGTCGCCGAGCCCGAGGTTGTGCGCGTAGCCTTTCAACCCGTCGCGCGAGACCATCCGCGCGCGCAATTTTGTCATCTGGCCTTCGGGCGCAGTGGGGAAAATCTTGAAGAGCAGGTCGGTGAAAATGAGCTGCAACACGGCATCGCCGAGGAACTCCAGACGCTGGTTGTCGAAGTGGCGGTTTTGCGTTTCGTGGCCGAGGCTCGGGTGCGTGAGGGCTTCGGCGAGGAGGAGCGGATTGCGGAATTTGTAATGAATGCGCGTCTCGATCGGGCTCATGCGAAGCCGCGATGGTAACTGATCGCGTGCCGCTTGTCAGCGCGTGAAAATCGCCCGATGGATCGGCACGGGATACGGCTGGTCGCCTTTCGCGGTGCGCCACAGGATGCGGTTCAGGGCGTCTTCCGGTGCGCGGTCGTAGTCCTTGAAATTCATCCGCGACGAAAGTTTTGCCCCCGGTGTAGTCACGCCGTTTTTTGCGAAGAGATCGGTCTCGGCGGCGCGCGGGGTGTAGGCAGTGAGTGTGGGCGTTTTTTGAAATGAGGC
>JANXWU010000371.1 GCA_025350985.1 Spartobacteria bacterium
CGAAGTCTATCGCCGGCCGCGTTCGAAGTTTGTCGCGGATTTTTTGGGCGAAACGAATTTCATTGAGGGCCAAATTCGCGAGTTGAAGGGTGAACTCGCGCTCGTCACAACCGCGCTGGGCGAATTTCGTGCGACACTTTGCGCGCCCGATTGGAAGCCCGCCAACGGCGAGTCGGTGCTGCTTTCCATCCGACCCGAAAGCTGGCGGCTCGCGCTCGAATCGACGGCGGTAAACTGCGCGGCCGGGCGCATCGTCGAGTCCATTTACCTCGGCGAAATCGCGCAGCACGGCTTCGCGGCTGCCGCGACCGAACTGAAAATTTTTGAGATGAACCCGCGCTTTATTGGCATCGACCGCGAAATTTTTGCCACCGTCGATCCCGCCGACGCCGTCGTACTGCCGCGCGCATGAAAAACCTCTGGCTCCTCGCCGCGCTGATCGCCGTGCTCGCGGGACCGCTGCTGCTGCGCCCGCGCAACGAGTCGCTGGCGAAGGCGGACGAGACGCTGGTCATCATCACGCCGCACAACGAGGCGATACGTTTCGAATTTGGCCGCGCGTTCAGCGATTTTTATTTCAAGAAAACCGGCCAGCGTGTCGCGGTCGATTGGCGTACGCCGGGCGGCACGAGCGAGATCGCGCGTTTTCTCGCGGGGCAGTTCACGAACGCGTTTGAAAATCACTGGCGCCACACGCTGCACCGCGAGTGGAATGCGGGCGTGCAGGGTGCGTTCGACAACGCAAAAACGCCGCTCGACGACTCGCCGGCGGGCCGGGCGCGGCGGGCGTTTCTCGACTCGAATGCCGGCATCGGCATCGATCTTTTTTTCGGCGGCGGCGCGTTCGATTTTCAGCAGCAGGCGTCAGCCGGGCGCATCGTCGATTGCGGAGTGGTGCGCGCGCATCCGGAGTTGTTCAACGACCGCGTGATCCCGCAGACGCTCGGCGGCGAGCAGTTCTGGGACCAGCAAGGCCGCTGGATCGGCACGGTGTTTTCGGCGTTTGGGATTTGTTACAACACCGACTCGCTCGCACGACTCGGCATTTCGGCGGCGCCGGAAAAGTGGAGCGATCTGGCGGACTCAAAATTCTTCGGCCAGCTCGCGCTCGCCGACCCGACGCAAAGCAGCGTGGCGACGAAGGCGATTGAGATGCTGATTCAGCAACAAATGTCTGAGGCGGCTGGCGAAAAAACTTCGGGTTGGATTCGCGGACTCCAACTCATCCAGCGCATTTCCGCCAACGCCCGTTATTTCACCGACTCCAGCTCGAAAGTCCCCGGCGATGTTGAACTCGGCGACGCGGCGGCGGGGATGACGATTGATTTTTACGGACGCTTCCAAAGCGAAGCCGTGCGTCGGCCCGACGGCTCGTCGCGGATGCGCTACGTCACCCCGCGCGGCGGCTCGTCGGTCTCGGTCGATCCGATCGCGCTCCTGCGCGGCGCGCCCCACCCTGCGCTCGCGCGCGAGTTTATCGAGTTCGTGCTGTCGCTCGACGGGCAGAAACTTTGGAACTGGAAAATCGGCACGCCCGGCGGTCCGCAAAAATACGCGCTGCGCCGACTGCCGATCCGTCGCGAGCTGTACGCGCCGGAATTTGCGAAGCTCCGCAGCGATCCCGACGAGCAGCCGTACGAACAGGCGGGCGCGTTCGTGTATCACGAGGCATGGACCGGCGCGCTGTTCCGCGCGATCAGCTTCATCGTCCGTGCGATGTGCATCGATCCGCATGACGAACTGCGCGACGCGTGGCGCGAGTTGATCGCCGCCGGGTTCCCGCCCGAGGCGACCGCCGTTTTCTCCGATGTCTCCAAAGTCAGCTACGAAGCGGCTTCCGGGCGCATCCGCGATACGCTGCGCTCGGGGCAAAAGATCGATCAGGTGAAACTGGCGAAGGAATTGAGCGATGGGTTTCGCGAGCAGTATCGGCGGGCGGCGGAGCTGGCGCGGGAGAAAAAGTAGCGCCGAATTTGCCACAGCCTGACCCGGAAGATCGGTGTTGTCTCGAGTAGCCGGCTGGTAGGGACGGCTCCCCGCAGCCGTCCGTTGGGCGTGGCTCATCCTTTGGCCTCGAGCTTTCTCTGCTCTCGCCCAGCGGACGCCTCGGAGAGGGCGTCCCTACCGACGCGTCCGCTCTTTCACCATCAAACGGAAACCACCACCAAAAGATCAACGCGCTTGTCGAAGCGGGCGGCGGCTCCTAGTCTCGTCCTCTCCGAAGCGTCATGCCGACGCTTTTTAAAAAACCAACCTAGAAAATTCGACAACATGAAAATCAAAATCATCGCCTTATCCACCGTCTGCGCGCTCGGCCTCGCCGGTTGCGCCATGGACAATGCCTTTGGCCCGAAGGCCAAAATCAGCAAAACGCAGGCTGAGAAAACCGCGCTGGCCAAAGTGCATCACGGCAAGGTCAAATCGTCCGAACTCGAAAAAGAGCACGGCAAGCTCGTGTGGTCGGTGGACATCACAAAGCACGGCACCAAAAACATCACCGAAGTGCAGGTGGACGCGATGACCGGCAAGGTCGTCGGAGTGGAAACTGAAACGCCGGAGCAAGAGGCGAAGGAGCACGCAAAGAAACACTAACGTTTCCGCCAGACCTTACAGAAACGCCGGCGAGTGATCCTCGCCGGCGTTTTTTTTAATGGCGCAACGGCAGTGAAAATTCGTCTTGCCAGCGTGCGAGGGTCGTGCCAGTTTGCGCGCCCTTTTTGAAAGGAAACTTTATGGCTTACGCAGTAATTAAAACAGGCGGCAAACAATACAAGGTGTCCGCGGGCGACGTGATCGAAGTGGAAAAACTCGATCTCGAAGTCGGCAAGGACGCGACGTTTTCGGAGGTGCTGCTGACGAGCGACGGCAAGGCGATTAAGACGGGTGCGGACATCAAAGGCGTTTCGGTAATCGCCGAGGTGCTCGAACAGAAAAAGGACAAGAAAGTGGTCGCCTTCAAATACAAGCGCCGGAAGGGCTACCACCGCACGGTCGGCCATCGTCGCAAGCTCACGAAGTTAAAGATCAAGTCGATCGGCGCGTAACCTCAACCCCACTCAACCCACTTTTCGTCATGGCACATAAAAAAGGTCAAGGAAGCGTCAAGAACGGCCGCGACAGCGTCAGCAAGCGGCTCGGCGTGAAACTTTTCGGCAGCCAAACCTGCGTCGCCGGCAACATCATCATCCGTCAGCGCGGCACGAAATTCCTGCCGGGCCGCAACGTCGGACTCGGTCGCGATTTCACGATTTTCGCGCTCATCGACGGCACGATTCGCTTCGACCGCGCCGGGCGTCGGGTGAATGTCGATCCGGCTCCGGCACAGGCAAACTAAACGCGGAGACGCAGAGATTTTTGAGGGACGCTCCAGTGGAAACTGGGGCGTTTTTCATTTCATGCGCCTGTGGAAATTCATTTCTCTCAGGAAAGGAGGAAGGAAGGAAATCCGGGGAAGCTTTGGTAATGGCTCAGTTTGAAAAAACGCGTGTCATTCTGAGCGCAGTGGAGTTCGCACAGCGAACGGAACGGAGTCGAAGAATCTCATGCACTCCCCTGTGCAACGGCACG
>JANXWU010000379.1 GCA_025350985.1 Spartobacteria bacterium
ACGCCGCGCGCTTGCAACAGCCGCCCAATGGCGTCCACGTCGATGCGGTAGCCGGTGAGGAAATTGCACGACGCAAGTGCGACGAGCTTCGTGCGCGGAGTGAGCGCGCGCTCGACGACTTCGGGCGTGATTTCGCCGAGCCGCTCCGGTTCGAGGTAGCGCACGACGACGCCGCGTTCGCGCAGGTTCATCCACGGATAGACGTTCGCCGGGTAGTCGCCGCCGTAGCAAATCAGCTCGTCGCCCTCGCGCCACGGCAGGCCGTTGGCGAACAGGCTCAAGCCGAGCGAAGTCGGGCCGAGGAGCGCGATTTCCTCCGCCTGCGCGCCGATGAATCGAGCCGCAGTGCGCCGCGTTTCGAGCACGTCGCGCCAGACCTCGCCGGACTCTTGATGATCCTCGCACGAGCAGCGGATGTATTCGGTCATCGCGTCCGCGACGACGCGCGGGAGGACGGTCACGCCGGCGTGCGCGAGGTAGATTTTGGTTTTGCAGACGGGGAAATGTTCGCGCCGCGCGGCTTCGTCGAGGACGAGGGATTCGATCATGCGGATACCGGATACCGGATACCGGATACCGGAAAGCGGAAAGCGGAAAGCGGAAAGGAAAAGAGCGATGAGGCGGATCGCGCACTCAGGGAGGGCGAGACTCAGTCGAACCCAAACTTTCCCGATGGACGTTCACCCGTCACACCGCGCACATTGGGAAAAATGGGGCTCGACAGAGTCTCGCCCTCCCGCGGTGTGCTTTATCCGTCTCACGGCTTCCGCTTTCCGGTTTTGATGAGCGACCGCAGCACCGCGAGATTCTCCACGTCCTCTTTCAAGTCCGCTTCCTTCGGAGTTTCGAGGACCTTGGGCACGCGGGCGAGACGCGGTTCGTTCATGATGTAACGGAACGCCTCGATGCCGATCTTGCCTTTGCCGATGTGTTCGTGGCGATCGACCCGCGAGCCGAGCGCGGGCTTGGAGTCGTTCAGGTGAATCGATGCCAGCCGGTCGAGGCCGATGACGCGGTCGAAGTTTTCAAACACCGCGCGTGCTTTTTTCTCCGTCGAAATGTCGTAGCCCGCGGCAAAAATGTGCGCGGTGTCGAGGCAGATGCAGAGGCGGTCCGGCTCGCGCGCGCGGGCGAGCAGCCACGCGAGTTGCTCGAAGGTGTGACCGAGCGACGAGCCTTGGCCGGCGGTCGCTTCGAGAGCGATGCGCGTTTTCACTTTCGGGATTTTTTTCAAAACAGCATCGAGGCCCTCGACGATGCGTTGCAATCCGGCCTCGACCCCGGTGCCCATGTGCGCGCCGGGATGCAGCACGAGCCACGGCAGTCCGAGTTGGTCGGCGCGCGTGAGTTCCTCGGCGAGCGCGCGAAGGGATTTGGCGAGAAAATCGGGATTGGTCGCGCCGAGATTGATCATGTAGCCGCTGTGCGCGAAGACGCAGCGCAGTTCGCCGCGCCGGGGATGCTCGTGCCACGCCGCGATTTCCCTCTCCGAAAACGGCGGCGCGAACCACTGCATGTTGCTCTTCACAAAAATCTGCATGGCCGTGCAGCCTGCGGAAAGCGCGCGGTCGATCGACTTGTCCACGCCGCCCGCGATGGACATGTGCGCGCCGAGCAGTGGTTCGGAGATCGTCTTTTTCGCGCTCATGGCAGGCCGAGCATCGTGCCCTTGGCCACCGGATGGCCGAGCAAGAACTCGCGTGCGTTCATCCGCCTTTTGCCTTCGAGCTGCACCTCGCGCAGCAGCACGCTCCCGTCGCGGGCGGCCACGAGGATTCCGTGTTTGTCCGCGCGCAAGACCTCGCCGGGTTGGCCGGTGTGTTTGCGGGTTTGGATGACCGAGAAAACTTTGAGTTTCCGCGCGCCGGTCTCGCCGGGAATGGTCGTGAACGCGCACGGCCACGGGTTCATCGCGCGCACGCGGCGGTCAATCGCCGGGGCGGTCGCGCTCCATTCGATCGCGCCGTTTTCACGCGTCAGTTTTTTTGAATGCGTCGCGGACGCTGCATCTTGCGGCAGGCGCGGGGCACGGCCTTGTTTCAGCAGGGTGAGCGCTTCGGCGAGCGCTTCGGGTGCGAGTTCAGCGAGGCGGTCGTGAAGGGTGCCGCCGGTTTCACGCCGGCGAATCGCCATTTTTTTGGCGAGCAAAACATCGCCGGTGTCGAGGCCTTCATCCATCCACATCACGGTCATTCCAGTTTCCGGGTCTCCGGATTCGATCGCGGCTTGAATCGGCGCGGCACCCCGGTTCCGGGGCAGCAGCGACGCATGGAGATTCAGGCACGCGATGCGTCCCGCGCGCAAAACCGACGCGGGCAAAATCTGCCCGTAGGCCATGACGACGATGACGTCGGGCCGGAGGAAATTGAGTTGTGCCAGCGCGTGCGGGTCGCGGATTTTTGCGGGCTGAAAAATCGGCACATGATGCCGGAGCGCCAGTTCCTTGATGGGCGACGCTTTCATTTCCAGACCGCGCCCCGCGGGTTTGTCCGGCTGCGTCACCACCGCGAGAACGTGGTGCTCGTCGGTCTGGAAGAGCCATTGGAGCGTCGGAATCCCGATGTCGCCGGTGCCGAGATAAACGATGCGCATGAAGTGATGGAGTCAGCGGGGAATGGTCGCGACGGTGACTCCGTGCTCAGCCGAGCAGCGACAATCCGTCCACGCCGCCGAACTTTTCGGAAGCCGTCACTTCGCGTTCGCCGACGGATTCGCCGCAGCCGGTGCAGAGGTAATCGAAGATTTCCTTCTCCGGCAAAACGAGGAGCAGCCGCTCGCGGACCGGCATGGCGGTGGCGCATTTTTTGCAATAAAGCGACGTGGCGCGAAAACTTTCAAACTGCGGCTTTTTCATCGGCGAGAATGCTTTGCAAAATGTCGAAGGTGACCTCGATCGGCCGCTTGGTCGCGTCGATGTCCACGGTCATTTGCGGGCCGTAATAATCGAGCACTGGCTTGGATTCGTTTTCGTAGGTTTGCAGCCGGCGGCGGATCACATCGTCGTTGGCGTCGTCGAGGCGGTTGTCTTTGAGCGCGCGCTTTTTCAGGCGCGTGACCAGAGCCTGCCGGTCGGGACAGCCGAGGTGGAAAACTTTTTTTACCACGATCAACTCCTCCATGATTTGCGCCTGATGGACGCTGCGCGGGATGCCGTCGAGCACCAGAAAATCGATGTCGGGCTTGAACGTGTGCGCGCCGACGTAATCGCCGATGCGCGCCGCCCACAGTTTCACGGTGATCTCGTCCGGCACGAGTTCGCCCCGGCTGGAATATTCGAGAAAAGCCTGGCCGAGCGGCGTGCGCGTGTCGATGGAGCGGAACACGTCGCCGCACGCGCAATGGAAGAAGCGCGGGATGTGGCCGAGGATTTTTCCCTGCGTGCCTTTGCCGCTGCCGGGCGCGCCGAAGATGAGGTAGGTCTGGTATTTCATGGCGTTTGTTTTGGGAGAAAAACCGGCGCGCGCGGCAGTCACGATGGCGTTTGGTTTCTCCAAGAACTAACCGGCTGCGCCAAAAAATCCAGCATCATCCCGGCGTGCGCAGCGTGCCGGTGATGGCGCGCTGGACGGCCGCGAGAGTGAGACTGGCCATCGTCTGGTCGGGTGAGGCGATGACTTGGACCAGTGCATTGGCGGGAGCCCAAACAGACGGCTGGGTCGGGCCGAAAAGTAAGACGCACGGCGCGCCCGTGCTGGCGGCGATGTGGGAAATGCCGCTGTCGTGGCCGATGAAAAGCGCGCATCGTTCCAGCACCGCGGCGAGGTGTGGCAGCGGCAGATTTTTGGCAAAATGCACCGCGTGCCCTCGCCACGCGGACTCGAGGGCGGCGAGTTGCGCCTCGTCGGCTTCGCCCCCGCAAACCAGCAGCGTGGGTTGTACTTCGAGCGAGAAAAGCCAGTCGCCAAGCGCGCGCCAGTTTTCGAGCGGCCAGTTTTTGCGCTCGCCACCGCTGCCGGGATGCAGCGCGAACACGGGGTTGTTCGTGCCGTGCAAAAACTCGCGCGCGAAGCTGCGGTCCGCCGCCGTGGGATGCAGCGTCGCGGCGGGTTCCTCGAGAAAGAGGGCGAGCGATTGCAGCGGTCGGGCGAGTTGCCGGGCGGCGTGGGTGGAGTCGTCGAGCTTCGGCGAGCAGACGAGGAAATGCTTCACTCCGCACCGGCGCAGGTTCGTTTCAAAAAACAGGTCGGGGTCGAAGAGATAGCTGACGATTTGCTGGAAGCTGGCGAAGTATTCGATCAGCGCGGGATCGAGCTCCGCGTTCGGCACGAAGAATTGCGAGAGCGCAGCGTATTCGATCGAGCGCGCGGCGTCCGCGTAATACCGGCCTTCGGCCAGCGCGACGATGTGCCGGTAGCCGAGGATTTCCAGATGAGCATCCGGGAAATTTTTGCGCAGCAGTTTGATCGCCGGCAGCGTGAGAACGAAATCGCCAATCGCTCCGCCGCGAATGACCAGAATGCGCGGACGCGGCGGAGACGGGGTGGTTTTCAAGAGCGCGCGCTCGGCGCAATCCACCAGTCAGGGAAAATCAGTAATGCGTTTGAATGCCCGGCATCATGCCCTGGCCTTCCCATTTCTCCGGGCGATTCCACGGAATGGAACTGACACCGCCTTGTTCATTCGGCGGCTGCGTGTCGGCGCAGGAGCTGAGCAGGAGCGCGGACGCGAGGGCAAAAAATGCGAACGAAACGCGAATCATGGGCAGGCTCAATCGGCGAGAACTACAGGTCTTTCCCGAAGATCACCTTATCGCCGGGCTGCACTTTGTATCCCCTCGACAGCGTGCCGGGAACGATGTCAGCGACTGCGGTATTCGGCTCCACCGAAGTGATTTTCGCCGCGGCCACACGGACGCCGTCGCGCAGGACGATCATCTCACCGCCCATCGCCACGCCTTTTTTGTCACCGATGTCGATGACGATGAAGTTCCAGCCTTGGTTCACGGCCATCACCGTTCCCTGAATGCCGGGCCGCTGCACTTTGTTTTCCAACTGATCGATGCGGGTTTTTTTCGCCGCGATCTCGCCTTCCATGTTTTTGATCTTGTCCGTCGCCGCAGTGACCAGGGCCGTCTTTTCTGCTGCCGCCTTTTCCGCGTCTTCAAGCCGTTTTTGCAAACCCGGAATATCCACGGCCACGCCTCCCGCGCCTTTCATTGCAGCTTCAAGATCAGATTTGATTTTCGCCAGTTCCGCTTCCTTCGTCGTGAGCACTTCCCGCACTTGGCGTGCGTCGTTTTCGGCGGTGGACAGCTTTCCTTTCGTGTCCGTCAGGTCACGCTCTTTGGCTTCGAGATTTGTCTTCGTCGTCGCGAGTTCAGCCTGGCTCGCGGTCAGCTTTTCGGTGGTTTGGCTGAGCTGGATTTTAGTGGCGGCGAGCTGGGCGCGCGCGGTGTCGCGCTCGCCTTTTCGTTCCTCGATTTTGCCCTTGGTTAAGAATCCAAGCGCGGCGGCAGCGATCGTCAAAACAATGGCCGCGATGAGGAGGATTCTGGACATAGGTGGGAGTAAATCTGGGGTTACAAAGGAGGTGGCGTAGGGGTTTCCCCGCCAAAGCCGCCCTGTTGGTAGCTGCGAAGAATATTTGAATCAAGCGGATTTCCACAAAATCGTTTGTTTTTTCTTAGGTGGAAATCTATAGTCCGCCGCCCGTCAGGGATCATGGATGGGAAACGGATAAACCCCGCCAGGGCCGGAAGGCAGCAACGGTAGTTCGATTTCCCCTGCCGTGACTCTCTGGCGGGTTTTTTTGTCTGAAAGTTGAAGCGGCAACTCAGGAACTCCGGTCAATTCCTGATGACCCTCTCTTCCCGCGTTTCTGAGTTCCAGATCATCATTTCCCGTTCTTTTTCCGGGAAAATTTGCGCGTTGAGTTTCCCGGCGAATCTCTTTCTAGTTCGCGCGATGCGGCGCTCCGCCTTGCAAATTGTTTTTCTCATCGCGCTTTTCGGATGGTTCCTCGCCGTCGAATCACGGCGCGGCCTGGATTTCGTCGAGGCGGCGTACGGCGACTGGCTCGATGCGAACGCGCCGCGCCTCACGCCCCGCTCCTCGGTCACGCTGATCGAGATCAATGAAGAGAGCCTCGGCCGGGAAAAGCGCTGGCCGTGGTCGCCGCTCAATTATCTGCTCTTTCTCCAAGCCGCGCAGCAGCATCGCTTCGGCATCGCCGCCATCGAGCCGGTGCTGGACTGGAGCCGGTCGCCGGGCGTTTCCGACGAGCGGCTGGGGCGTTTCCAGTACGAGAAGAATCTTCAGGACGCCATTCGCCGAATGCCAAAAATCCTGCTCGGTGCGCGGCTGGGTTTTCCCGACGACCCGGACCTCATCCCGCCGCTCGAAGTGGTGCCGCAACTGCGCCGCGTGACCGGCGACACCACGAAGCTGCCGCCGTTCACCGCCATCGAGCAGGAGCCGAAAGAGGAGATGCGGCTCTCTGCGACGATCGGCTTCACGAATGTTCCCGCCACGCCCACCAACGTGCGCACGATCCCGCTGCTGTTCAGCTATCGCGGGCAGGTGGTGCCGTCCTTCGCGCTCCAGGCCGCGATCATGTGGCTGAAGCTCACCCTCGACGACGTGCAGGTCGTCGTCGGCTCGCAAATCGCGCTGGGGTCGGCGGTGAAAATTCCCATCGACGCCGCCGGTAGCATGCGGGTGGATTTTCGCGCGTCCCTCGCCCGCCACGGCTCGGCGGATTTGCTGCTCGCCGCACAGCAGGCGGAGCAAAAACTGCCGCCCTTCATGCCCATTGACGATCTGCAAAACCAAGTGGTGTTGCTCACGCGCACCGATCCCGCCGCGCGCACGCTCGCGCTGCCGATTGCCATTTCCCGGCCGAAAAGCAAAAGCGTCGATGAGGTCGCCAGCCGCCCGCCGCCGAACCCGCGTGCGGGCGCGCCGGGGGAGTTGATCGCGCACGCCATCGCGACGATTCAGACCAAATCTTTCGTCCGGCGCTCCGGGATGCAGGTCGATATTTTCCTGGTGCTGCTCGCGATGACCGCTGGCTTTTTTGCCCTCCACGTCCCGCGCGTGCAGGATCTGGCGCTCTTTGCCCTGCTGGCCGTGCTCAGTTATCTGCTGCTCGCGATCAGCGTCTTTGGGTTCTGGCTGGTCGCGCTGCCGCTGGTGTTGCCGGCGGGGCTGGCCGCATTCATCGTGATCTTCGCCGCCATCTCACCGCGTGAGACCAGGGCCGCCTGACATTTGCCAAAACGATCTGCCACCGCGACACTCCGCGCCTTTTTTGGAAGCAATGGAATTTCTTAACCTAACCCGCCGCATCGAGATCGGCTCGAATTGCTACTGCCTCGACATCGCGGGCAAACGCATCGTCATCGACTGCGGGATGCACCCGAAAATGGAAGGCATGGAGGCGACGCCCGACCTCGGTTTGCTGCCGCACGATTCGGTCGATGCGATCATCCTCTCGCACGCGCACCACGACCACGTCGGCTCGCTGCCGGTGCTCATGCGCCAGCAGCCGCGCGCGCCAGTTTTGATGACGGAACCGACGCGCCAGCTTGCCGGCGTGATGCTGCACAATTCGGTGAGCGTGATGATGAAACAGCGCGAGGAACTCGGCATCGCAAGCTACCCGCTGTTCACGCATCAGGAGATCGAGGGGCAGGTGAAACGGTGGCACGGGTGCCCGTTGCACCAGCGCTTTTCGCTCGACGCGGAGAGGCTCGGCTCGAATGAAACCGACGAAATCAGCGTCGAGTTTTTTCCGTCCGGCCATGTGCTCGGCGCGGCGGGTGTGATGATCCGCGCGCAGGGAAGAAAGATTTTTTACACGGGCGATGTGAGCTTTGAAGACCAGAACGTCTCGTGCGCCGCGCGCTTCCCCAATGGCCCCGTCGATGTGTTGATCACGGAGACGACACGCGGCGACACGGAGACGCCTCCAGGTTTCACTCGCGCCGGCGAAAAGCTCCGGCTCGCGGCGGCGATCAATGCGGCGTTCGAGCGCGGCGGCTGCGTGGTCATGCCGCTGTTCGCGCTTGGCAAGACGCAGGAATTGCTCGCGATGTTTCACGAACTGCGCACGACCGACCGCATCCCGGTGGTGCCGCTCTACATCGGCGGCTTGAGCACGAAGCTGACGGAACTTTACGACAAACTCGCGCATGACTGGCCGCGGCTCGTGCCCGAAATGCAACTACTCGACACGCTCGCGCCGTTTGTTGTCGCCGGTCGCAGCGCGGGCGACACACCGATTAAAGAGCACCGCATTTACGCGCTTTCGAGCGGCATGATGACCGAGAAAACTTTGTCGAACGGCTTCGCGCGCCGCATCCTCGCCGAGCCGCAGCACTCGCTTTTTTTCGTCGGCTACTCCGACCCCGAATCGCCCGCAGGCCGCATCAAATCAGCGAAGCCGGGCGATCTGGTCGTGGTCGATCCGGCATTTCCGCCGGTGCCGCTGCGCTGCCACGTCGAGCAATTCAACTTCAGTTCGCACGGCACGCGGGAGTCGATTCTGGCCTACGTGAAAAAGCTCGCGCCGAAAAAAGTCGTGCTGGTTCACGGTGACGCGCCGGCGATTCGCTGGTTTCAAAAATCGATCGCGAGCGAAGCGCCGTCGAGCGAAGTGGTGCTGCCGGAGCCGGGCGTGTGGATCGTGTTGTAACGGAAAAGTGAACGCACGCAGAAGTTACAAAATTGTTTACGGCAATTTTGGATATGCCGTTTGACTCCGGCGTTCGCGGGCTTCTCGAATTTTTGCGACGTCGATCGGCGATTTTCTTTGTTCAAACCATTCTGAGTCCGCATTTCTCCATTGCGATTTTGCGCAGCGCTTTTCCCATTGATCGAGCAATGCCCACTTTCGTCCCACCCGGATGATTATTTGTCGAATGGATTCACACAAAATCACCAGCAGAAAAGGAACAATGATCAGAATACCCGTCAGTATTTCGCCAAGTCGCAAAATTCCTGCAAGCCACAGCATCAAACCAAAATAAATCACACCAGCAACAAATCCCCGCCATCTTAATCCTCGTCGCCATCGTTGTAGGTTCGGCAACTTCATATTTTAGCAAATCAACGTAGCGCGTTCATCAATTTACAATTTTCAAACTAATCGGTGTTGCTTTGTGGCTTCGTCGTCAGCTTCATCACCGCGACGTAAAGCACGCAGAGCACGAGCACGCCAATCGCGATCCAGTGCGACTTGTGTTTCAACTCGTGAACCATGCTGTCCGGACTCGCCATCATCTCGGCGGTGATCACGTTGCTGCCAAACCACGCCAGCACCGCGCACCAAATCGCCGAGCCGAGGATCGTCATCGCGCTGAAGGTTTTGAAATCCATGCGGATGATGCCGGCGGGAATCGAGATGAGATGACG
>JANXWU010000384.1 GCA_025350985.1 Spartobacteria bacterium
CGCCGTCATCTGTCCAAGTTGCTCTTCAGTGACCCAGTTGTTGTTCGCCAGAACGTTGATCGCTTCTTTGACCTCCGACGCGAATGGACCATAGCTGTTTCGCTCAAACTTAAATCCTGTGTCCACACCCTGTTTCGTCAGGATATAGCAAATCTTCTGGAAGATCGTTCGCCCGACTGGATTTGCATATGGCTGCTTTTCCAACTCATGGATGACTTCCACCAGCGCCGCCCATTCCGGCCGGAGTTTTTCCCGCCTTCTGCCCTTTACCAAGAATTCGGTCTGTTGCTCCGCAGCCAAAAACTCTGGCTTAACCTGCCCCGCAGGCGTTCCGAAAGGCGCATAGATCTCAACAGGAATACCTATCTTCGAGAGCTTGTAATACATGAGAGGACCGACGGCAGACCATTCCAGCCCACCGTTGCCACAGCCAAGAGGCGGAAACGCCACTGAAGTAATGCCCCACTCCTTGTAGTGCTTCGCAAAGTAATCCAATCCCGCTTCCACGTCCGCCAGACGCGTTGAAGCTCGCCAGTGACCTTTAGTTGGAAAGTTCACGATCGATACCCCGGCGAGATCCTTGTAATGATACGGCTTGCCAAGCTTCACCTCGCCTCGCTCACATCGAGCAACATAGTCGGCGAACATCTCCGGATACTCCTGTTTGAAAATCTGAGCGACGCCTTTGCCCATCACGCCCACGCAATTCACAGTGTTCACCAGCGTCTGCATGTCGCTGGTGAACATATCGCCGATACGAGCTTTGATTGTCCTGCTGGGTGTCATGGTTCAGTGGAAGAACATGTGTTGATCAAGTTGAATGGGAAGTTGGAAGCCTTGAGCTTGGAGTTGACTCTGCGACGAGGCGTTTAGGACGTAGGCGCCTAGGATAAAATGCGGTGGAATTTTCTCGGGAATCAACACTTCCGCGCATTTTGCACTGCTGTGACGCCATTCTTGGATTTGGTCATTTGGATGCTTCCAATTTTCGGCGAAAACATATTCCAAATTCATAAACTGTAGCTGATTGGGCGCGGAGAACTTCACATACTTGCTTGCGGCATTCTGATCGGTAATCACGGCTCGGGGAATCGAGAGAATATCGGTCGAAATTCGAAGGACACAAAGCTGGGCGGCCTCGCCCCTCCGGCGCGACATCATCGGGTTTCTTGCGTGAAAATACACGTTTGCGTATTCGTGAAGCGCCAGACCTCCCGGAACCCTCTTCACGTCCCGCTTTTCCTGCACATCTTGAAGCGCAACCGACAGATGCGGCAATTTTGCAGCTTCGACATACGACACGATCCCGTGCCGAAGGATAGACGGAATGTTCGCAATGAGCGTGATGTTCTGAAACTCCTTGAGCGTCATGCTGAGATAACAGATTTCGACTTTAGTCGTGCGGTGGCCAGCACTTCCCTAAAAGCCGCCTCAAATTCCTCGCGGAAGTCCCACATACTTGTAGCGCCGGAGCGTATCTGGGAGAGCACAGTCGCCCAGCAGGCGACCCTGCCTCGCCGCTGCCGGAGCCGGTGCTCATGGAGCCATCGGCGAGGAGAAGCGCCAGGCCACCATGCCCGGGGAGGTGGTGGACTAAATGCGGGACTAAGGCAGGTCCTGTCTCTCCCCCCGTTTTCATTTTTCAAAAGCCCCCAGGTCCGGGGCCTTGCCACGGAACGGCAGGCCCACGTCCGCTCCCTTGCCGATGACTGCGCTGCCGGGTGCGGGATGCAAAAATTTCACCGCGGGCAAATCGCCGTTTGCCTGCCGGGGGCCGACCAGTTCGCTTTCATCGACGCTGGCGAAGTCCTGGTCGGTGAGTTGGAGGCCGAGGTCGAAGGAGTTGTGACTGGCGTCGCTTTTCGACCCGTCGAGTTTGGAAATATCCCGGCGCGAGTGGTAGCTGAGGTTGTTGCGCAGTTTGTGGCCGTAGCCGTCCACGTCGGTGCGGTTGTCGGCGAGCCGGCAGAGTAGGTTGAAGTTGGTGCCGTTGCGGCAGGCGGTGTTGTTGAACCAGTCGCTGCCACCGGGGTGATGGTTGGAATAGAAGCCGCTGGCTTTGTTACCGACGGCGACGCAAAAGCGGACGGTGTGGCGTGGGATGGGGCTGGGAAGTTTGTCGGCGGCCAGGGTGCCGTAGCCGCCGGCCTTGAAGCCGTTGCCGTCGCCCAAGTTTTTCATTTTCGGCGACCAGCCGTTGTTGATGGCCCAGCAATACTCGAACGTCACCGACTCGCGCGCGCCGATGCAGTCGAAGCCGTCGTCGCTATTAAACCACGCACGGCAGCCGCGAAAGACATTGCCTTTTCCGCCGGCGGGCGGATGACAGCCAAAGCCATCGACATTTCCGCCCCGGCCATCCTCGGAAGTGTAGTCCCAGTTGTTCCAGGCATCGCAGTTGAGGAAAAGATTGTCGGAGCCGCGCACGCTGTAGATGCCAATGGCCTGCCCGTCGTGCATCAAGAGGCGGTCGTAGAGGTTGTGGCTGCCGTTGTTTTCAAAACAAATCGACTGGGTGTGACCCTTGATCGTCACTTGCACGCCGGTCACTTCCAATCGCTCCAAGTGCAGCCATGAACCCGAGACGAAGAACGCATCGACGCGCAGGCCTTCTGGTTTGACGAGCGAGCAATCGAACACCGGCTTCTCGTCCTTGTAGGCGCAATAGGTGATCGGCTTTCCCGGCGCGCCGCTTTTATCGAGCACGGTGATGTAGGCGAAAATTCCCTTCCGCTGGGCCATCTGTTCCTCCTTCATTTGATAAGTCCCGCCCCGGACAAAGACGGTGTCGCCCGGTGCCGCCGCCTTTTGCGCGCGCTGGATGGTGGCGAAAGGCTGCTGCAAGGAACCCGCCGCCGCGTCCTCGCCGGTGGGCGCGACAAACCAAGTCGCCGCGGACACGACACGACCCAGCGAAGCCAGGAAAAAAACCAGCAGGCTAAACCGGCGCGGATGGCAGTGCAGGGCGGGCGGAGGGTGGACTGGCATGGGTTTAATTTGAATTGGTTTTACAGGAAGCGCACTTAAATTACGCGCCCATGTCCCGGTCCTTTGTCGAAGCGAAAGCAGCGGGCGTTTGGCGCATCGCGCTCGTCGGTTTCGTTGCGCTTTCACTGGCCGCGTGCGCGCATCTGCCGCGTCCGTTTCATCGGAAAAAGCCGGCGGAAAAACCGGAGGTGCGGACGGACGAGGCGCGCCATCAATTGCTCGGCACGGTCACGCTGGTCGATGAGACGAACGGGTTCGTCCTCATCGACATGGGAGCCTACGTCGCGCCGCCGGTCGGCCATGCGCTGAAGACTTTTTCCGGCGAGGCCGAATCGGGCGTGGTGGCCGTCAGCGCGGAGCGGCGTCCGCCGTTCGTGGTGGCGGACATTGTCAAAGGTGAGCCGAAGCGCGGGGACTCGGTTTACCAATGATCAGCGAGGAACAGGCGCTGGCGAAAATCCTCGCGGCGGTGGAGCCGCTGGGCGTGGAGTCGCTCGATTTACTCGCGGCGTGCGGACGTTTTTCCGCCGTGGATTTGTTCGCGACGGAACCGCTGCCGGGCTTCGACAACTCGGCGATGGATGGTTACGCCGTGCGGGCGGAGGATGCCCACGCGGGGGCGCGACTGCGCCTCACGGGCACGCAACCGGCGGGCCTGGACCTCGGGTTGACGGTGGGCGCGGGCGAGACCGTCCGCATTTTCACCGGCGCGCCGATGCCGCGCGGGGCGACGGCGGTGATCATGCAGGAGGAGGTGCGCGCGGAGGACGGGACGATCGTCGTCGGCGCGAAAGTGGAGCCGGGTGAGTTCATCCGGCGGCGCGGGGCGGATTTGGCGACGGGACAAAAACTCATGGCGGCGGGCGAAAAGATCACCGCGCCCATGCTCGCGCTGCTGGCGTCGCAAGGCTGGGGCGAAGCGCGGGTCGGGCGTGCGCCGCGCGTGGCAATTCTCTCGACCGGCGATGAACTGGTGCCGCCTGGGCAGCCGCTCGGCGCGGGGCAGATTTACGAATCCAACGGCGTCCTCCTCGCCGCGCTCGCGCAGAAAACCGGCGCCACCGTCGCTCGGCTGAGCCTGGTGCCGGACGACCGCGATGCCTTGCGAACCCAGCTCCAGAGCGGCTTGCAGGCCGACGCGTTGATCGTCAGCGGCGGCGTTTCCGTGGGCGAACGCGACTTCGTCAAAGCGGAATTGACGGCGCTCGGCGCGCAGCTCGACTTGTGGCGGGTGGCGATCAAGCCGGGCAAACCGTTTGTCTTTGGCCGGCACGGCGCGTGCAAAATTTTCGGCCTGCCGGGCAATCCGGTGTCGTCGTTCGTGACCTTCCTCGCGTTCGTGCGTCCGGCGCTTTTGAAAATGCAAGGTGCGCGCGATTGGTCGATGCCCGCGCGCGCCGTGGCGACGGCGGCGGAACTGTCGAACCCCGGCGACCGTCCGCACTACCTGCGCGGAAAGCTGGACGGCGGAATCTTTTTCCCGAGTGGATTGCAGCAGTCGCACGCGCTGTTTGGCCTGAGCCAGAGCACCGCGCTCGTGCGCGTCGAGGCCGGGGAAATCGTGCCGGCGGGGGCGAGGGTCGGGGCTCTGTGTTGGGATTAAGGGGCGGAGGGGGGGACTTGGAGATGGGAAGAACGGAGGACGCGGGGAGTCTCCCAGTCTCCTCGTCTTCTTTTCGGGCGCGGAACCTTCACGATTTGCCGGGAACCCATCACGATCTGGCCCGGAACCTTCACGATCCGCCGCGAACCCATCACGATTCGG
>JANXWU010000401.1 GCA_025350985.1 Spartobacteria bacterium
GTTCAAAAATGACGTTTCTCCCGGTGCCCGCGGGCAATCCTGACGTTTTCCCCGGTTGCTGAAAATGACGTTGCATTGACGGATGTCAGAATACCGTCAATCCTTTGCCCGAGCAATGGAAGAAGCCCTTACCCCTTGGCAAAAACAGCCCGGTGAAGGCACCGTCGTCTGGCAGCACAATCGCCTTGCGGAAGCCCGTTACGAGCTTTCGCCGCGCGAGCAAAAGCTCGTGCTCTACGTCATCGCGATGATCGAACCCGAGGACGCCGATTTTAAGCGATACGTCGTCAACATCGGCGACTTCGCGCGGCTCGCGAATCTCTCGAAGGACGATCTTTACCGCGAACTGCGAGAGCTCGCGGAAGGGCTTAAATCCAAGGTTCTCGTGATCCCGGAGCATTTCGATCCCGAGACGAGCAAGACCGTGAAGCTCATTACGAGCTGGTTTTCCGACGCGCTGATTTCGCCGAATGGCGAGGGATATTTCGCCGTCGAGATTTCGCGTAATCTCAAACCCTACCTGCTCCAGGTGAAACGCGAGTTTTACCAATTCAAGCTGCAACAGGTGATGCAAATGCGCTCGGCCTACGGCATCCGTCTTTACCAGTGGCTCAAGCGTTGGCAGTTTCGGCGCAAGGCGGTGGTCAGCGTCACCGAGTTGCGCGGCGTCATGGGCGCGGCACAGCCCGGCAAACGCGGCAAGGTCATCAACAACCTCGTGCCCTACGCCGATTTCAAACGCCGTGCGGTGCAACCCGCCGTCGATGAAATCAATGAAAAGAGCGATTTGAGCGTCAGCTTTTCGGAGGTCAAAGCGAAGGGTTCAAAGGCCGTGGAATCGCTGTCGTTTTTGATCCTGTCGAAGTCGAGCGCCGATGAAGTGGAGGCAATCAAGCTGCCGCCACCGCCGCAACTCGAGCTTTCGCTGAGCGAAGATCCCGATGCGGAAGATCGGCTCGTGGGCGAAGTGAAAGCGAAATACGGGCTGAATCAGGTGCAGGCGGAAAAAGTGCGGACGTATGTTCACAGCAAGGGCGTGGCGTTCGTCCGGGAGAAGATGGCCGTGGTGGACAGCGAGCCACGCCCGAACGTCGCCCGCACCCTCCTCGCGGCGCTACGGGACGATTGGCAACTTGCGCGCAAGGCCGGCAGTGGCAAACCGAAAACGGAACCAAGCGCCAGCAAGCCAAAAGCGGAAACGCCCGCTCCCGACGATTACGAGACAAGGCGCAAACGCTCGGAAGAATTCGCGAAGTTCAAAAAGACGCTGCGCGGTGGCTGATCGGCGACAAGTCCCCTGCTCTGCCGTCTCATTTACGCCACCGACAAAGCGCGAGCGCAGCGAGAAAGACGGAAATGCCTTTCGCTTTCCTTTTCCTAGCCCGCGCGGCAATGAGCGCGGGCGAGCGCCAGCGAGGCGGCACCTATCCAAATTGAGCTACGCGAATGCTCCCCGGATTTCCCTCGGAGCATGAGCAACGCTCAACACGCATCTGCGGTGGCGAGAGAAGCACGGGCCGTGACAGTTCCTCTGGCGCGGCTCGTGGCCGTGGTGGGCGCGGCGCGGAGCTGCCCGCGATGCTCTGCGCTGGCCGCAACGGAGCGTCAGGCCGTTCGCGCGGGACGGCGGGGCGAAAAGCGGCCGGTAGCGCAGTGCGGACGGCACAGAGGATCGCCCACGGCCCACACTTCGGGGAGTCTCTGCTTGCGGTCGCGCGTCCGCCGACAGAAAGCAGAGTCTCCCACGGCGCCAGCCGCATCAAAGGAGGCGTTACGGAACCATTGGTTCCGTTGCGATGGGGATGTCGAAGACGGTGCCTCCGGCTGCGACTTGGGGAAGAAACTTCTTCCCTCAAATAGCCTATTATCTTGTTTGCTTTAGTAGCCTAATAGCTTATATCAACACCGAATGAACATCGCTCTCATTGCGAAAAAAGGCGGCGTCGGCAAAACCACCCTCTGCCTGCTGCTCCACGAAGCCATCCGGCAGACCGGCCAAACCGTGGCCGTCCGGGATTACGATGCCCAAGGCTCCGCTTCAAAAGCCCTCTCGCACATCGGCGGCACCAAAGAAGTCCCCGGCGAAAATTACCAAGTCCTCCTGATCGACACCCCACCTTCGCTGACGCTCCCGGCCACAGCCGCAGCGGTCGCCGGCGCGGACATCATTCTCATTCCCACCAGCCCCTCACCCGTGGACATTTGGGAAGCAGACGAA
>JANXWU010000423.1 GCA_025350985.1 Spartobacteria bacterium
TGACCTGGCGCGTTTCCATGCCACGATCGATGAGGTCGCAGAATCGCCGTCGTTGCAAGCCGTGGCGGCTCTCGACGAAAAGGCCGAGGAAAAAACCAGGGTCAATCCGCGTTCGCGTGCTCACAAGCCGCGGGACGAAGCTGAGAAACAAAACCGCGCGAACCGGTTGGCCGTGCTGAAAAAGGAAATCGAAGAATTACGCGGGCAACTTGCGGACACCGGTTTTGGGACAAAGACGAAAGCTGGCCTAACGACCGAAGTCGGCGCGGTCGTCGCGCGCTCGGTGCTCGAATATTTCAAGAGCGACCTTGGCCGAAAGGTGTTGAAGCGCCTGCACTCGCTCGGGATTTCGTCGAAAGGGGCGACCGCCGACGCCACGCCAAAATCGACCGCCGGCAACCCGTTCGCGGGAAAATCGGTCGTGCTCACGGGGACGCTCGCGACGATGACGCGCAGTCAGGCGACGGAGGAAATTCGCGCCCGCGGAGGCAGCGTGGTCGGGTCGGTAAGCGGCCACACAGACTTCGTCATCGCGGGAGAAAGCGCGGGCTCGAAGCTGGATCAGGCGCGCCTGCTGGGCGTGGCGGTTTTGGAAGAGAAGGAGTTTTTGGAACTGCTCAATCCGTGAGTCCAATCCGAACCGCGAGGGTGCGGCGCGTTCCGCTACTTCTCGGTCGTCAGCGACATCGCACGGGGTTTGCGCGGGCTGAGCGCCTGCTCGGTGGCACGCGGGGCGTTGGGATGCGCGCTGGATTCTACTTTGAACGCGATGGATTTGCCGTCGCGCAACACGGTGATCGGCACTTCATCCCCGGCGGTCAGGTAAAAGGAGGCGTTCAACACATCTTCGGTCGATTTGATTTGGGTCACGCCCACTTGAGTAAGGATGTCGCCTCTTCGGACGCCGGCTTTTTGCGCAGGCGCGTCGCCCGCGAAATCAGCCACCTGCACTCCTTCCTTCTCCGCCGCGGCGACGACCACACCGAGCCAGCCCGGTCGCACTTCGCCAAAACGCAGAAAATCCCTGCGCACTTTTTCCGCCGCTTCGATCGGCAGCGCAAAACCGCCGCTGCTGTTGTCTTCCAAACTGCTGATCAAGACGCCGATG
Source organism: Spartobacteria bacterium (assembly GCA_025350985.1). GTDB lineage: Bacteria > Verrucomicrobiota > Verrucomicrobiia > Chthoniobacterales > Chthoniobacteraceae > JANXWU01. Next base: position 1,109 of record JANXWU010000423.1, read on the forward strand.
ACTTCGCCGTGAAGGTTCAGCAGCGGCGCCCCGCCTTCGCCGCGCTGCACCGGGACGTTCGCTCGGATGTGCGCCGTGGAAAAAAAATGGCCGAGATATTTTACATCGAATCCGCCGACTAGGCCGAAGGCTGGCGTGAGTGGCAAATCCATCGGATAGCCGAGCACCATGACGGGCGAGGCCACGCCGAGCTCGGATGATTTGCCGAGCATGAGGAACGGCGTTTGCCGGTCGATTTTCAAAATCGCGATGCCGCTGCGCGAGTCGGAGAGCAGCCGTTCGGCGGGGATTTTTTGACCGTCGATCCACACCGTGATGTCGTGCGTGTCGCCGCCGATGGTGAACGAAGTGTAGAGCGTGCCGTTGGGATCGACGAAAAATCCGGTGCCGGCCAACGCGCCGTGTTCATCGACCGCTTCGATTTTCACCACGGCGGTGCGGCATTTTTCAAAGACGGCGCGCACTTCGCCCGCGATGGCCTCGCCCACATTTTCGACGGCTTTCGCGCCCGACGCGCCTGCGGCGAGCAGGACGAAAATCATCGAAACGCCGAGCCAGTTCCTGCCCGAACTGGCGATGGAAAAGGCGGCGGTTTTAGAAACTGGACGGCGGCTCATAACTCACAGGCCGGGCGTCGATGACGTAGTGCGGCAGGGCGGAGGAGGACGCGAAGGCGGGAAATGTTTGCGGCACGACGTTCACCGGAACAGATCGGAGACCGAGGGTCATCCCGCCCGTTTGCACGGTAGCCTGAGCATTCGTGTGCCTCGTGACAGCACGGGGCGAGACGATATTCATGGCCGTGACCGAAGCGACGACCAGCACCGCCGCCGTCGCCATCGCGTAGCCGACCGCCCCGCGCCGGTCGGTTTCAAAAAACGCCTGCACTCGCTCCCAGCCCAACTGCCACACCGAACCGCGCAGAAGCTCTCCGCGCTGCCGGTGCTGGAATTCCGCGAGAAAATTCTCGAAGTAGGCCGGCGGCGGCTGCTCGTGTTTCTTCAGGCGCAGCAGGATGTGGATGTCGTCGTTTTCCGGTGTGTTCATTTTCGAAATTCGTCCAAGTAATTCTGCAACTCTTTGTGCGCGTAAAACAGCCGCGAGCGCACCGTGCCTTCCGACACTCCCATGATCTTCGCGATCTCGGCGTGCGGCATGTCCTGGATGTCGAACATGGTGACCACGGCTCGGTGAGGGGAAGACAACTTTTGCATCGCCTCGTTCAATCTTTGCTGCAACTCGCCGAGCGAAACCTGCCGCGACGGGTTCGTGCTGAGGCTCGCGGTTTTCTCGATAAACTCGGTGTCGTTCTGAATTCCAGAATCCACGTCGTCGAGGCTCATCTGAAAACGGCGGCCGCGTTTTTTCAGAAAGTTGATCGTCATGTTCACGGCGATCGTGTGCATCCAAGTGTAAAAACTCGACCGGCCGCGGAAGCTGGTAATGGAGCGGTACGCCTTCGCGAAAACGTCCTGCAACAGGTCGTTCGTGTCCTCGTGGTTGCTCGTCATGTTGTAAACGAGGCCGTAAAGGCGCGGGCTGAATTTCACCACGAGCCGGTCGAATGCCGCCGGGTCGCCAGCCTGCGTGCGCGCGACGAGTTCGGCGTCTTCGGCGTTGCTGGCGACCTTCGCCGGATCAATGGGACGGGCCTTTTCCATCGCGTGCGGCTGTGCAGATAGCACGTTGGCCAGCGGCTTGAAATAAGGATCGACGGTGGTTTCCACGGGATTCGAAGATTCGATTGTCCGCTAAAAACGCGAAACGACGCCAAAGAGAAACTGATTAGGTTTTAGCCTCATGAGAGTTGTCGGTGTAAAAAGCGCGTCAATCTACGTGGGCAGGCTGGCAGAATGCGCGCGAGACTTGAAAAAGCCTGCACCGGAAACCGCGTCGAGTTTTTGGCGTCATTTCGCGTCTTTGGCGGACAAAGTTTTTTCAGTCGTCGCGGCGACCGGAGACGAGGCTCAGCAACCAGAGCAGGTTGCCCAGCGCGGCGACGAACGCGGCGACGTACGTCAGCGCGGCGGCATTGAGCATCTTGTTCACGCCCGCGATTTCCTCGCCGGAACGGATGATGCCCATTTGCTGCAAAATGATTTTCGCCCGGCGCGAGGCGTCGTATTCGACCGGGAGCGTGATGAGTTGAAACGCGGCGAGCACGAGATAGACGAGCACGCCCAGTTTGAGCAGGCCGAAAATGCCGAACCAAAAACCGCCCATGATCACGAACGGCAGCATCTGCGACGCGATTTGGGTGATCGGGACGATGGCCATCCGCACCTGCAACGGCGCGTAGGCTTTCGCGTGCTGGATGGCGTGGCCGGTCTCGTGCGCCGCGATGCCGACGGCGGCGAGCGAGGGCGTGTCGTAAGTTTCGCTGGAAAGGCAAAGCCGCTTGCTTGTGGGGTCGTAATGATCGCCGAGCCAGCCGTCGATTCGCACGACTTCGACATCCTGGATTTGCGCCGCTTGCAAAATGTCCCGCGCGACATCCGCGCCCGTCATGCCGGACGCCGAGCCGACCTGCGAGTATTTCGCGAACGCCGACTTCACGCGCATCTGCGCCCATAAGCCGAGCAGAAGTGGGACACCGATAAAGAGCAGCCAGTTAGTCATGGTTGAGCGTGGAGTTGGACAGGCGGGCGGGCGTTTCGTTCAGGCGATTGCACTTGGTGAAAAAACGGCAAACGGCGTTCCGGTGCAAGGGCGTTCCATTCAGAGAATGAGAACGAGGCAAAACCGGGCTTTCTTCCGCGTTCCGAACCTTGCGCGCAAGGTTCAAACCCTTGCGTGCGAGAATAAGGAACCCCGTGCGCAAGGCTCGGAACCTTGCGCGCGAGGTGCAAAGCCTCGCGCGCAAGGCTAAAACCCTCAAACGCAAGGTTCAGACCCTTGCCCGCAAGGCTCCGACGGCCATTTTCACGGCAAAATGGGTGAAAACTGACGTGCAGAGAGTCATCTCCGACGTTCAGAACCTCATCGTTGGCCGGGGGAACTCGATTCTTGGCGTTCAGAGACCCACGCCCGAGGCCCCGGTGGCCGTGGTCAGGGCAAAACGGGTGAATTTCCACCTTCCAAACCCCGTTGCCCCCGCTCCGCGCCTGCCCCAAACAGAGTTCGGGAACGAAACACTCGGGAAGCTGACGTTGCCGAGCTATTTTCCAAACAGCCGCGCGATTCGCCGTTAAGCAAAAAATACGCCTCGCGATTGCCCCGCAGTGCGGCGATTCTGTGGTCGAATGACGACGAAGTTCACCTACTGGAAGGAGCCGAATGGCCGCTACGTCGGTTATCACAACGCCTACCCGGATCATTGGACCCAAGGAAACGACCTGAACGATCTCAAGGAGCAGCTTCGCGACCTCCACCAGACGTTCACCGCAGAGGAAATTCCGGGCATCCGAAAAGAAGAAGAACTTGAAATCGCGTGAAGCGCCGTGACCTTGTGCAAGCTTTGGAGCGGGCTGGGTGCGAGCTTCTCCGCCACGACTCTTCTGATTAAAATCCGAGCTCTTTCGCCGCGTCACGCAAACTGACGCCCGGTTTTCCCGCATTGCGTTTCTTTGCCCCAGCCAATTCGCGGCGATCTTCCAAGTCCTCCAAAGCAGCCTTCAATTCGCGCAACACGGCCTTGCCCCGGCGGATTTGTTTTTCCAAGTCCACAACCGCAGGTTTCGTTTTCGCAGGAGCGATACTCATCGGTAAATGTCCTTTCGATCGCCAATAGCGTACACCATCACGGTGCGGCTTTCGAGTTCAAAAATTACACGGTAATTGCCGACGCGTAATCGGTATTCATTGCGCGAGCCTTTCAACTTTTTCACATCCCCGGTAAGACCCTCTTCCAGCAAAAATAGTTTGTGTCCGATCTCTCGGCGCAACGCCAAAGGCAAGTCATGCAGTTTCGCTTTAACTTCCTGCGTGAGAATAACGGTGTAGCGCATGACGCTCGATTACTTCCCAAGCAGCCGCGCGCTGAGCCTGCCGAGCCAACTCCCCGTCGAGCCTCGTCCCGGCGTTCCGCGCACGACCAGCACGGAAGACGCGGCGCGGTCGATGATCTTCCGGGTCACGTCGCCGAGCAGATAAGTGCCGATCGTTCCCCGCGCTTCGGAGGCTCCCGCGACGATGAGATCGTAGCCGCCGGTTTCGATTTCCTTGAAAATTTCCGGCACCACCAAACCGTGACGTACGCGCACCTCGGCGTTCACTCCGAGCTTTCCGAATGTCTCTTTTTCCGCGCGAAGATTCCGTCCGAGAACGGAGTTGGATTCCAGCAGTTTCCCGACGTTTTCCTCCTCGGCGATGAGCGCGGAATAGACGGCCGGCGGCTCGGCCAGCACGTTGAGAATGCTGACGGTCGCGCGCAAAGGCGCGGCGATTTGCGCGGCGAGATCGACGGCTTTTTGAATCGCCGCCTGCCCGCCGCTGCACAGCAAAATGCGTTGCAGCTTCACGGGCGCGCCGATGACGACCAGCACTGGCTGCGCGAGCGCTTTCACGATGTCGTAGGCTTTCGCGGACAAGCTGAACGGTCCGCGCCGCCCTTTTCGCTCCGCGCCGATCACGACGAGATCGCAAGCCAGTTCGGTGGCGTATTTGGAAATTTCCGGCGCGGGGCGGCCGTGCTTGGTGATGATTTCGAGTTCGAGCTGGTGGTCGCGGAAAATCTGCGCGCTCGTTCGCAGCGCTGCCTGCAACGCCGCTTCCTGCCGGGGTAGTTCGACGATGCCGAGCAGCGTCACGCGGGCCTGGCAGGCGATGGCGATTTCAGAGGCGAACCGAATCGCGTTGTCCGCCTGGGCGTGGCCGTCGCTGCAAATGAGAATTTTCATGTCAGTGTCCCCCCGCCTGTCCGTGCCAAAGTTTCCAGGCGACAATGGCCGCGCCGATCAGCGGCAGCGGCGCGAAGGCGAGCCGGATTTTCGACCCGGAAAAGAACTGGGTGCATTGCGCGCCAATCTGCGCGCCGATGGCCGCGCCGGTGTGCATGACGAGCGCGATGAGGATATCGACGTTGCCCTTCCACGCGTGGCTGAGGGTCAGGTAGCTGGCGGAAATAACGATCTCGAACAGGTCGGTGCCGACGGCGAGATGTGTCGGCACGCCGAGCAGATAAACCAGCGTCGGCATCCGAATGTAACCCGCGCCACCGCCGAGAAAGCCGCTGAAAAATCCGCTGATCGCGGAACAGAAAACAATCGTCCAGAGCGAGATGCCGGCGATGCCGGAAGTCGGCAGGCTGACCATCGGCCACAGGCGAATCCTCTGCACGCGTTGCGCGACATGGGCGATGGCGGACTCGTCCTCCTTGACCGGAGCCCGCGGCGCGGCGCGCTTGTTTTTCGCGCGCATCTGGATCGTTTTCCACCCTTCCCACGCCATGAAGGACGCAATCAGGACATAGACAATAATTGAAACCACGCCCACGACCTGATTCACGTTGCCGCGCTTGGTGAGCGACTTGATGAGCATCGCGCCGAACTCGCCGCCGGTGATCGTTCCAAAGGCCATGATGAGGCCGAGCTTCAAATCGACGTTGCCGAGCGCGCGATGCTTGCGCACGGCGACGATCGATTTCCCCAAAATATGAGAGATGTCGGTGCCGACGACGAAGTTCATGGGCACGCCGACGGCGAAGAGCGCGGGGTTGGCGAGAAAGCTTCCACCCACGCCAAAAAATCCCCCGAGGATGCCGATGATGAAACCGACCCCGACGAGGTAATACGGGTCAATGTGCAGACCGGAAATCGGGAAGAACATGGCTATTCCGTCCGCGACCCGATGAGGTCGAGCAGCTTGGTCGTCAGCATCTCCAGGAGCACGCCCTGCCCGAGCATGAGCCCGAGCGCGACGAAGGCGTAAGCGAGCTTGTCATAGTCGTAAACGTGCTTGATCCAGTCGCCCAGAAAATGGAGCACGAGAAAAAAATACGCCGCCACGAGCACGCCGTAGAGGACGAGTTCGATCAGGAAGGATTTGAGAAACCGGCGTTTTTCGCGCTCCATGGAGTCAGCGTTTCAGAGGGTGCGGGGAGGCACAATGGAAAATCGCGCCCGTCGGGAAGAATGCGCGTCAGACCTCCGCTGTGAGGTTCAAGGCAGCACTGGTTACTTCGTCTCGCGCCGGATTTTCACGCCGACGAATTCCGTGTCGGGCAGCACAAACTTTCGCGCCTCGACTTCGACCGCGCGCAGCGGAAAACGCCGCAACAATTCGGCAGCGATTTCTTCGGCGAGCGTTTCGATCAGGTGACGCTCGCCCGTGCCTGCAACCGCTTTTACCGCGCCACAGACCTGCACGTAATCGACGGAGTTTTCCAAACAATCCACGAGACTGGAAAGGCCCGCGCGCGGCTCCAACGCGAGTGAAACAGTGATACGCTGCGGGTGCGCGCGCTCTTCGGCAGTCACGCCGATGCGCGTGAGCAGTTCCAGTTTCTCGATGAGGATGGCGTCGGGCATTTTTTTTAACGCAGAGGTCGCAGAGAAAATTGAGAGAGGCGCAGAGAGTATCGGCTCAATCCTCTGCGTTCCTCTCCAAAACCTCGGCGTTCTCTGCGTTGCAAATTTTCACCCGACGCGAAATTTCACGTCGCGAATCCGCTTCGCACCGAACCGCTCCTTGAGCTTTTTCAAAATTTCCGGCTTCAGCACGCGATCCATTTCGTAGAGGATCGTGGATTGCACCACCTGCACATGAAGCACACCGTTGACGATGCTTTTCGGTGCCGAATGCGTCGCGAGAAAATCCCCGACCACTTCTCGCCACGCGCCCAGGACTTCCGCTTCGTGGAGCCGGTCGCCGAGGCCCAGCTTTTTCATCACCGCCCCCATCGCATCGCGGACGGGATGAGCGCGGTCGGGGCGCGGCAACCGCTGCGACAATCCGCGCCACTCGGCCAGCACCCGGTCTCGCAGTTGCGGATTCAGAGCGAAAAACGGCTACGCGCCGTCGCTGCCGATAGCCTCGACGGGGCAGCCTTCCATGGCCTCCTTGCACAGATTCTCTTCCTCGGGCGACTCGGATTGCTTGTAAACGTAGGAATGACCGCCGTCATCGTTGCGTTTGAAATTGGCGGGTGCCGTCTCGCGGCAAAGGTCGCAGTCGATGCACTGATC
>JANXWU010000430.1 GCA_025350985.1 Spartobacteria bacterium
CGCCGTCGGCGGCCAGCGGCAGTTCGTCGCGCTCATCCGCGACGTCACCGAACGCAAGCGCTCGGAGGAAACGCTCAAGCAAATCGGCCTCGGCGTCTCCGCCACGACGGGCGAGGAATTCATCCGCTCGCTCGTGCAGCAGCTCTCCAAGGCGCTCGGCACCGACATGGCCTTCATCGTCGAGACCGTGGTCCACAGCGACCCGACGGTCTGCTCACTGGCCATCGCCGAGAACGGCCACATCCGCCGCAAGGCAAACGTCGATCTCACCAACACCGCCTGCGAAGAGGTGCTCAAGAAAGGATTCCGCGCCCACACCCGCGAGGTGCGCGAAAAATTCCCATTCGATGAAATTTTGAAGGAACTCGGCGCCGAGAGTTTCCTCGCGATGCCGCTGACCAATCACAAAGGCCAGCCCATCGGACTCATGGGCGTCATCGATCGCAAGCCGATGGATCATGTGCAAATCGCCGAATCGACGCTGCAAATTTTCGCCGCCCGCGCGGGTGCGGAGATCGAGCGCAAACATTTCGAGGAGGATCTCGCCGCGGAAAAAGAGCGGCTCGCGGTCACGCTGCGCTCCATCGGCGACGGCTTCATCACCATCGATGCCGACGGCCGGGTTCTACTGATGAATGCCGTCGCGGAAAAACTGACCGGCTGGCCTTCCGAAAGCGCGCTCGGCCTGCCGTTGCATCAAGTTTTCCACATCCTGAACGACCGCACCCGCAAGCCGTGCCAGACCACGCTGCAACGGATCATCGAGACCGGCTCCATCACCAACTCCCAAGGCCACACGCTGCTCGTGTCGCGCGAAGGCGGGGAGCGTGTCATCGAGACCAGCGCCGCGCCCATTCGCGACAAGATGAATCGCAAGAGCGGCGTCGTGCTCGTCTTCCGCGACATCACCGAAAAGCAGCGGATGGAGGAGGAGCGTCGCAAAGCCGAGAAGCTCGAATCGCTCGGCGTGGCGGCGGGCGGCATCGCGCACGATTTCAACAACCTGCTCACCGCGATCATCGGCAACATTTCGCTCACGCTCATGACGATCGAGGAGGAAGACGTGATCATCCGACTGACGGCGGCGAAAAAAGCGTCGTTGCGGGCGCAGGAACTGGCGGCGCAATTGCTCACCTTTGCGAAGGGCGGGGCACCGGTGAAGAAGACTGCCTCCATCGCGGAACTCGTCCGCAAAACCGTCACGTTTTCGCTCAGCGGCACCAATGTGCGCAGCGAATTTGAACTGCCCGACGATCTGTGGTCGGTGGAAATCGACCCCGGCCAGATGAGCCAGGTTATTGGCAACATGACCATCAATGCCGAGCAGGCGATGCCCGTCGGCGGCACGCTGCATGTGAGTTGCCGGAATGTTGAATTGAAGGACGTGAGCGGCGATCTCGCCGTGCTGCAGCCCGGCCGCTATGTGAAACTTTTGGTGCGCGACGAAGGCGTGGGCATCGCGACGGAGCACCTGAAAAAAATCTTCGACCCGTACTTCACCACCAAGCCCAAGGCAAGCGGTCTGGGACTGGCGACCTCGTATTCCATTGTCAAAAATCACGATGGCCTCATCGCCGTGGATTCGGCTCTGGGAGCGGGTTCCACGTTTTCCATCTACCTGCCCGCCTCGATGCATCGCGCGCCGTCCGCCGAGAAAAAGCTCACTGCCTCGCCCGCGAAAGCCGGGGCGCGCGTGCTGATCATGGACGACGAGGAGGAGATTCGCGCGCTCGTCAATCTCGCGCTTTCGTCGCACGGCTACGAAGTGACCGAAGCTGCCGACGCCGCGACGGCGATCCAAGTTTACACCGACGCGATGGAGGCGGACAAAAAATTCGAGGCGGTGATCATGGACCTCACCATCCCCGGCGGCATGGGCGGCGCGGAGGCGATCAAACGGCTGCGTGTGATCGATCCGGAAATCCGCGCGATTGTTTCCAGCGGTTACGCCACCGACCCGATCATGAGCCGCCATCGGCACTACGGTTTTTGCGGAATGCTCGCCAAGCCCTACGAGGTCGCCGCGCTCGGGCGAGTGGTGAACGATGTCGTCAACGGCGTGTTCGACGACGATGGCATCGAAGACGCAATGCCGGCGAGCAGCCAGCCGGTGTTTTCTTAAATCCGACTTCTCCTGCCATCTCAGGATTTTCCGGCTTCTTCCCCCAACTGCTCCCACAATTCCCGCTCCCGCGCGGTCAACTTTTTCGGCAGCACGACTTCCGCCACCGCGTAGAAATCCCCGCGCCCACCGTCTTCCTTGGGCAGTCCGCGCCCGCGCAGCCGAAAGCGCTGATGGTTCTGCGTGCCCGCCGGGATCTTTAACTTCATCGTGCCCTCCAGCGTCGGCGCGGAGATTTCGCCTCCCAGCACCGCCTGCCAGGGCGCGAGCGAAATGTCATGCAACAAGTCACTCCCCTCGACGCGAAACTCCGGGTGCTGCTCGAACTTCACGCGCAAAAATAAATCACCCGCCGCCGCGCCGCGCGGACCCGCATTCCCCGCGCCCGCGAGCCGGATGCGCTGCCCCGCGCGCACGCCCGCGGGAATGCGGACGCTGAAAGTTTGCGCCTTGGGACTGTTCGGACGGCGCAGGGATATTTTCCGCGTCGAGCCTTTGAGCGCCTCCTCCAGCGTCACCATGATGTCGGCCTCCATGTCCTCGCCCCGCAGCGTTTCCTCTTCAAATCCGAAGCCGCCCGGACTCCCACCGCGTCTTCCGGCTCCGCCAAAAAACTGCTCGAAAAAATCGCTGAAGCCCGTGCCGCCAAAATGAAAGTCGCCTCCGCGCGCGCCACCTCCGCCGAAGCCGCCGCGCCCGGCGTGCTGCTGCCAGTCCGGCGGCGGCTGCCCACCCTGCTGATCCCAACCCGCGCCGAGTTGATCGTATTTTTTCCGCTTCTCCGGGTCGCCGAGAACCTCGTACGCCTCGTTGATTCCCTTGAACTTTTCCTCCGCCGCTTTTTTCTCCGCCGCCTTCACCATGTCGGGATGATGCGTGCGCGCGAGCTTGCGGAAGGCCTTGCGAATTTCGTCGTCGCCCGCCGTTTTCGGCACGCCGAGGGTTTCGTAATAATCTTTGAATTGCACGGGCATGATGAAAAAAAGATAACGCGCGCGACGGCGATGAAAAGGGCGCGGACGGCGAGCGGGAAAAAAAGGTCGTGCCGGTTGTCGCGCGACGGAGTTTTTGTTCAACTGCCAAATTGATGTCCACCGTTTCAAACAAAGTCGCAGCCGCGCGGACGGTTTTCGATTTGCACCACGGCGATTGCGTCGCTGGGATGCGCTCTCTGCCGGAGGACTCGGTGGACCTCGTCGTCACGTCGCCGCCCTACAATCTCGGCATCGCCTACTCGCGCCATTGCGATGACCAGCCACGCGCGGAATATCTCGCTTGGTCGGAAACGTGGGCGCGAGAAGTTCAGCGCGTGCTCAAGTCGGACGGCTCGTTTTTTCTGAACGTCGGCGCGTCCCCTGCCAACCCGATGCTCCCGCACGAACTGGCGCTTTTGTTTTCTAAAATCTTCGCGCTGCAAAACACCATCCACTGGATTAAGTCGATCACGATCGAAACCAAATCGGGCGGGGAAATTTCCGCCGGCCATTTCAAGCCCATCAACTCGCCGCGCTTTCTCACCGACTGCCACGAGTTCGTTTTCCATTTTACGAAAAACGCCGACGTGAAACTCGACCGCCTCGCCGTCGGCGTCGCCTACGCGGACAAAAGCAACATCGCGCGCTGGGGTCACACCGGCGGGCGCGACCGGCGCTGCCGCGGCAACACCTGGTTCATTCCGTACGAAACGATTCGCGACCGCCAGTCGCAGCGCCCGCATCCAGCCACGTTTCCCGTCGCGCTCGCGACGCGCTGCATCCGCCTGCATGGCCAGCGCGACGGGCTCGTGATGCTCGATCCGTTTCTAGGCATCGGCCACGCCGCGCTCGCCGCGCGCGCGTGTGGCGTCGGGCGCTTCATTGGCTTCGAGATCGACCAGGAATATCTGAACGAAGCGCGCGCACGGCTGGAAATCATCCCCCCCGGAACCGCCCGCTGCGGATCGGCGAAGCCCGCAGACGAGATCGAATTGCTGCCGCTTTTTTCAAAAGAAAACCGTGTGGTGGCGAAATCGAAAATCCGATGATCGCCTTCGTCCTCCGCCGCCTCGCCTCGCTCGTGCTCGTGCTTTTTTGCGTGGTGACGATCACCTTTTTCCTGATTCATCTCGCGCCGGGCGGACCGTTCGATCGCGAGCGAAAAATTCCGCCCCAAATCGAAAAGCAGCTCCTGGCAAAATACAAACTCGACGGACCCGACGGCCGGGCGTGGGGTCGGAACGTCGCGCAGCGTTTTCATTTTTCGGAGGAAATGCGCGGACGCTTTGGCGAGTGGGGATCGCTCGGTCAGCAGTATTTCGATTACGTCGCCGATCTTCTGCGCGGCGATTTGCGGTTGAGCACGAAATACCGCAGCCGTTCCGTCAACGAACTCCTCGCGCAAACGCTCCCTGTTTCCGCGATGCTCGGTTCGGCGGCGTTTTTCCTCGCGACCACGCTCGGCGTCTGGCTCGGCTCGTGGGCCGCCGTCCGGCATCATACTGCCATCGACACCGGCTCGATGTTCGCCGCGCTGTTTGCGATTTCCGTGCCGACATTTGTCACGGGGCCGCTGCTCATTTGGATCTTCGGATTGAAGCTCGGCTGGCTGCCCATCGGTGGCTGGGGAAGCTGGCCCAGCCTCGTTTTGCCGGCGATCACCCTCGCCGGGCCTTATGTCGCCTACATCGCGCGCTTGATGCGAACCAGCATGCTCGAAGTGCTTGGCTCCGACTTCATCCGCACCGCGCGGGCGAAGGGATTGGCGGAACAGCGCGTCGTTTTCAAGCACGCGCTCAAGGTCGCGATTCTGCCGGTCGTCTCGTTTCTCGGCCCGCTCGCGGCGAACCTGCTCACCGGCTCCATCGTGGTCGAAACGATTTTCAACATCCCCGGCGCCGGCCCATTTTTCGTCAACTCGATCCAAAACCGCGACGGCTTTCTGCTCGGCGGCGTGGTGATCGTTTACTGCGCGCTGCTCGTGTCGATGAACCTCGTCGTCGACGTCGCCTACACCTGGCTCGACAAGCGGATCAAACTTTTTTGAGCGCGGATGAAATGCAGACGCCTTTTGAATCTGGAAACCAGGAAGCCATGAAGAATCATACGGACACTTTTCCTAGC
>JANXWU010000316.1 GCA_025350985.1 Spartobacteria bacterium
ACGAGCGCCGTCGGCTTGATCGTGTCCGGCGCGAAATTGAACAGTGCCATCGTCGCGATGTAGCCGGAAGCGCCAGCGTGCCCGACGGAGGAATAGAGAAAGGCGACGAGCAGGATGGCGGCGCAGATCAACCAAAGCTGTGGAGTGTCCATCGACCCGAGTTTAGAGCAGGGCGGAAAAATCAAAAGCTCCGTGCGCCGCGGAACTTTCACGTTTCATTTCGCGGCTGTTTCCATTTCGATGACGGCATGAGCAACGAATCTCTCTGGCGGCGTTTTCAAGAATATCATCTCGCGTACGACTTCGGTTTTTCCATCGACATCAGCCGCATGGCGTTTGCGGACGACTTTTTTTTGAAGATGCAGCCGGCGGCGGACCGGGCGTTTGCCGCGATGCTCGAACTGGAAAACGGCGCGATCGCCAACCCGGATGAAAACCGGATGGTCGGGCATTACTGGCTGCGCGCGCCGCAGCTCGCGCCGACACCCGAACTGCGCGCGGAGATCGAGCAGTGTGGCTCGGCGATTGAGGAATTTGCGCGGAAGATTCACGCGGACGGAAAGTTCAAGGACGTGCTGGTGATCGGCATCGGCGGTTCGGCACTAGGGCCGCAGTTCATCCGCGATGCGCTCGGGACGGAGGTCGATGCGATGCGGGTTCACTTTTTCGACAACACCGATCCCGACGGCATCGATCGCGTGCTCGCCTCGATGGAAGGCGCGCTGGCGCAGACTTTGTGCGTGGTTATTTCCAAGTCGGGCGGCACGGCGGAAACGCGCAACGGAATGCTGGAGGCGACGGCGGCTTATCAACAGGCGGGGCTCGACTTCGCGGCGCATGCGGTCGCGGTCACGGGCGCCGGGTCGAAGCTGGATCAGCACGCGACGCAGCAGAAGTGGCTCGCGCGTTTTCCGATGTGGGACTGGGTCGGCGGGCGGACGAGTGTGATGAGCGCGGTGGGATTGGTGCCGATGTTTTTGCAGGGCCTGGACGTGGATGCGTTTCTGCGCGGCGCGGCGGCGATGGATGAAAAAACGCGCGCCGCCGACGTGCGGAAAAACGCGGCGATGCTGCTCGCGCTGATGTGGCATTTCGCCGGAAATGGGCGCGGCCAAAAGGACATGGTGATCCTGCCGTACAAAGATCGGCTCGTCCTTTTCTCGAAATATCTCCAGCAGCTCGTGATGGAATCGCTGGGCAAGGAGCGGGACTTGGCGGGCAGCGTCGTGCATCAAGGAATCGCGGTTTATGGCAACAAAGGCTCGACGGACCAGCACGCGTACGTGCAGCAGTTGCGCGAGGGAGTGCCCAATTTTTTCGCGACGTTCATCGAAGTGCGGCGCGGACGGGAGGGCGCGTCGATGGAGGTCGAGCCGGGATTCACCAGCGGCGATTTTTTACAGGGCTTTCTCCGCGGAACCCGCGCGGCGCTTTCGGAAAACGGCCGCGGCTCGATCACGTTGAGCATTCCGCAGGTCGATGCGTTTCAGGTCGGCGCGCTGATTGCGTTGTACGAGCGGGCGGTGGGATTTTACGCGTCGCTGGTGAACATCAACGCGTACCATCAGCCGGGGGTGGAGGCCGGCAAAAAAGCGGCGGCGCGCGTGCTGGAACTGCAACAGCGCGTGCGGAAGGCTTTGCAGAAAAATGCGCAGACGGCGGACGAAATCGCGAAGGTAGTCGGGGCGGACGCGGAGGACGTTTTTCATGTGCTCAACCACCTGACCGCCAACGACGAAAGGGTCTCGCTTGATCCTGGTGCCGCTCCGGGAGAAGCGAAATTTAGCGCGAAATAAGTCCGGTCTTATCTCAATGGACAATCTGACCACGAGCCCGCGCAAATATTTGGAAGTGGCGCCCATTCCTTTCGATCGCGTCACCCGCGTCCTGCATCAGCTCACGCACGATGTGCGCAATGAGTTCGGCGCCCTCGATCTCGAGGCTGCGTATATCGCGCAGGCGGCGACCGACCCGGCGACGGCGGCGGAGGCCATGCATCTGCGCAAAATCGTCACGGAAGCGGTGGTGCGCTTGAAACGGCTTGCCGCCTCCGTGGGGACGATTTCGATCAGTCCCGCTTCCTGCCCGGCGCATTTATTCGCCGCCGAACTGCGGCTGCGGTTGACGAAAACGTGGCCGGTGGAAATGGCGGACGCGGGCTGGGGAATGGAGTTGGGAGAGCAGGGGATCAACATGGATTTCGAGCTGCTGGCCGCGGCGTTTGCGCGGATTTTTGAAAATGCGTTTCAGTTCCGCGAGGACGGCTTCCGGCTCGATTTTCGCGGCTACGCACGCGGCGCGAATCTGGTGTTCGAGTGGAGCGAGACGAAGAAAGCCGTCCCGTCGCCGCCCGAGAAGTGGGGGACGGAACCGTTTGTGACGACGCGGCGAGACGGTTACGGACTGGGATTATTCTTTGTGCGGCGGGTGATCGGTGCTCACCACGGACGCGTGGCCATTCGGCACGACGCAGCGCGCGAGTTGCTGGTGACGCAGGTCGTGCTGCCGGTGGAAAAGGGTTGAAGTTCGAGATCGAAAGTTGAGAGTGCAGCGTCCGCAAACCTGCCCAACCATTTTCCACTATTTCGATGCTCCGCCATCGTGAACTCGTTCTCGCGCGCGCCGCGGAACAGCTTGCTGCCCAGGGAAAAATGACGCCCGCGGAGACGCTGGCTTTTTACAAAAAGTTCCTCAAGATCGAGAACCATCGGCTGCAACTGAAGCACTACGCCGGCGGCGGGGGGCGCGAGATGGCGCGGCGGCGAGCGGAACTGGTCGATATCGTTCTGCGTCAGCTTTACGAAAACGCGCAACAATCGCAGCAGGGCAATGGCGAACTGACGCAGCTCGCGCTGGTGGCGACGGGCGGCTATGGGCGCGGTGAGTTGAATCCGTTCAGCGACGTGGACATTCTTTTTCTCCACGAGGACGCGCTGAAAACGATCCCGAAGCAGCTCAACGAAATGATCCAGGCCGTGCTCTACATGCTCTGGGACATTGGCTTCAAAGTCGGCCACGCGACGCGGTCCATCTCCGGTGCGATCGCCCACGCGAACGAAGACATGCAAACCAAAACCGCGCTCCTGGAGTCGCGTTTGCTCGCCGGGGACCAGAAATTGTTTGCGCGTTTTCGCGAGATCTTTGTGAGCAAATGCGTGGACGGGCACGAGGAGGAATACATCGAGGCGAGGTTGAAAAACGAGGCCGAACGCCACGAAAAACACGGCGGCACGGTTTACATGCAGGAGCCGAACATCAAGAACGGCTGCGGCAGTTTGCGCGATTATCAGAACCTGCTGTGGATGAGTTTTTTTAAGGAACGCACTCTGACCACGGCGCAACTGGTGGAGCGCAAAATCCTGTCCGAAAGTGAACGCCGCCGGCTGGACCGTGCGTACGATTTCCTCATGCGCGCGCGGACGGAGTTGAACTATTTGAACAAGCGCGGGCTGGACGTTTTGAGCCTCGGGTTTCAGTTTCAAATCGCGGAGAAATGGGCTTATCCGCAGAAGAGTCCGCTCCGGCGCAGCGAGGAATTCATGCGCGATTACTACCAGCATGCGCGCACGATTTTCCACATGACGAACGTGCTGGCGCAGCGTCTGGCGATCCGCCGCGAGCAGAAAACGAAACGGGGCTTGATTTTCAAATTTCTCGCGCCGATGAAAACCAAGCGGGCGGCGAAAATGGAAAAGCACTTCGATGGTTTTTTCAGTCGCGAAGGACAGTTGTTTCCCGAGTCGCGTGAGATATTCAAAGACGACAAATACCGGCTGATCCGCCTGTTCCAGCACGCGCAGCAACGGCGGCTGGAACTGAGTCCGGAATTGCAACATTTGATCGGGCGGCGGCTGCATCTGGTCGATCGCACGTTCCGATACTCGCTGGTGGCGCGGGAGACGTTCGCCGCGATTCTTTCGCGCAAAGGCGAGGTCGGGCGGATTCTGCGGATGATGCACGAGGTCGATTTTCTCGGGCGGTACATGCCGGAGTTCGGCCAGCTCACCTGCCTGGTTCAGCACGAATTTTTCCATCGCTACACGGCGGATGAGCACACGCTGGTCTGCATCGAAAAACTCGACGCGCTCATCGACACCGACGAGCGGAAGCTGGCGCAATACCGCGAGTTGTTTCAAAAGATCGAGGACCCATTCGTGCTCTACCTCGCCCTTCTTTTGCACGACACCGGCAAGGCGGATAACGCGCGGCAGCATGCCGAGGCGAGCGCGCTCTACGGCCAAAAAGTTTCCACGCGGCATCAACTTTCCTCCGAGCGGCGCAAGGCGCTGATTTTATTGATCGACAACCACATCGCGCTCTCGAGTGCGGCGCAACGGCGGAATCTCGAGGACCCGGCGACGATCACGGAGTTTGCCGGCATCGTGCGCACGCGGACGAATCTCGACATGCTGATGCTGCTCACGCTCGTCGATGGGCAGGGGACGGGCGACGTGGCTTGGTCGGATTGGAAGGAGTCGCTGGTCTGGCAGCTTTACCACAGCACGTCGCAGTACCTCGCCGACAGCGAGGCGTTTTACCGGCTGCGCCGCATCGAGCGCGAGGCGCTCCAGGAGGCGGTGTCGAAGAAGCTGGCGAAGGATTTTGGCGAGGAGATCGAGGCGCATTTTCAGCACATGCCCGAGAGCTACTTCATGCAACACACGCCCGCGGACATCGGGGCTCATCTCCGGCTGGTGCGGGAGTTTTTGCAAAGGCATTTCGAAGAGCCGGAGTCGGCGCTCGCGCCCGCGATGAAATGGGTGCCGCGCCCCGAGCGGGGGCACAGTGAGCTGTGGATTTGCACTTGGGATCGCACGCAGCTTTTGGCCAAAATCGCCGGTTCGCTCGCCGTCGCGCAGTTGAATATTTTGAGCGCGGACATTTACACGCGCGGCGACAGCATCGTGCTGGACATCTTCCGCGTGTGCGACACGCAGTTCCGCGCCGTCACGGATGAAAAGGACACGGCCAAGGCGGAAAAATATATCCGGCAGGCGCTGACGGAGGAGGAATACGATTTCGAGCCGCTGCTGCAACGCGTGACCAAACGCAAGGCGTGGCACCTCGCGCAGGAGTTGGATTTTCCCACACGCATCGTGATCGACAACGACACGCACCCAGTCTTCACGCTGGTTGATGTGCAGACGCCGGACCGGCTCGGTCTGCTCTACAACCTGCTCCGCGGATTCGCCGAGGCGGAAGTCAACATCGCCTTGTCCCGCATCACGACCGAAAAAGGCGCGGCCATCGACAGCTTTTACGTCACCGATGAAGCGCGGCGGAAAATAAAGGACAGCGGACTGATTGTGCGACTCCAGAAAACGCTGCAACGGGCGGCGGCGGGGGGCGCCTAGTCTGCGGGAAAGAAACGCTTTATCTTTGGCCGGGTTGGGTTACGGTTTTTATGAACCTTCTCCCCATGAAAAAGCACACTTCCGATCCCGTCCCAAACGCGGGGTTTACCCTGATTGAGTTGCTCGTCGTCATCGCGATCATCGCGATTCTCATGGCGCTCCTTTTCCCTGCAATCAATGGTGCCAAATACGTC
>JANXWU010000010.1 GCA_025350985.1 Spartobacteria bacterium
GCCGTACGACCAGTTTGTGAAATGGCAGATCGCCGGTGACGAACTGGAACCTGACAATCTGCTCGCGTGGAAAGCCACCGGCTTTCTCGCCGCCGGCACGCACGCGACGCAGATCACCGCCAACCAAGCGGAGAAGGAACGCTACGACGAACTTGACGACATGGTCGGCACCATCGGCACTTCGATGCTCGGCCTCACCGTCGCCTGCGCCCGCTGCCACGATCACAAGTTCGATCCCGTCGGAATTCGTGACTACTACGCGATGGCCGCGACGTTTACGAAAACCGTCCGCAGCGACCACGAGATGCCGCTCGACCCTCCGAAGTCCCGGCGTGAAAAAGAAACCTGGGATCGGCAGCACGCGCCGCTGGTGGCCGCGCGCGATCATTTTGAAAATACAAAACTGCCGGCGCGTCTGGCCGCCTGGGAAAAAACCGGCGCGCGCCCCGAGTCAAAAGAATGGCTCGTCCTCGACTCCGCGAAGGCCGTATCCGCCGGCAATGCCACGATGTCTCCCGTCGGCGACGGCTCGTTTCTCGTCACCGCAGAGCGGGCCGAGTTCGACCAATTCACCATCACCGCCACCGCGCCCGCGAGCGGAATCACCGGCGTCAAACTCGAAGCGATGGCTGATCCGAGTTTACCGAAAGGTGGCCCCGGCCGAGCCGACAATGGCAACTTCGCCCTCAGCGATTTCATCCTCAGCGTCGCCGCTCCCGGCGCGGAGCATCCGGTCGAGGTCAAGTTCAGCAAAGCCGTCGCCGACTACGAGCAAAAGGGTCTGCCGGTGGCCGCCGCCATCGACGACAAAAAGAAGTCGGCGTGGGCGGTGGACGGACAAATTGGCAAAGATCACGCCGCCGTTTTCATTCTCGAAAAACCGCTCGACGCGCCGGTGGGATCGACGCTCACTTTCACGCTTAAGTTCGATAACAATCACTACCACGCGATCGGTCGTCCCCGTCTCTCCGTCACCTCCATGCCGTCGCCCAAGCTCGAGGGATCGTCCGGCTCCGCGCTCGCCGCCGCCGTCACCAAAATTCTCGACACTCCCGCCGCCGAACGCTCGCCCGCGCAAAGCAAAAAGCTGCTCGACTGGTATCGCCCGCAGGATGCGGAATGGAAAAAACTCGACGCGGCCGTGGTCGCTCACAACCGCCAGGAGCCGAAGCCGGAGAAAGTGAAAATGCTCGTCTCATCGGAAGGTTTGCCGGCCGTCCGCCTCCACACGCAGGGGCCGGATTTTTACGAGAAAACTTTTCTGGTCAAGCGCGGCGACCCCAACCAGAAGATCGAGGAAATACAGCCGGGATTTCTCCGCGTGCTCATGCGCGCCCCGGAGAAACAGTGGCAGTGCGAGCCGCCGAAAAATTCGCGCACGCCGCTGCGCCGCACCGCGCTGGCAAACTGGCTCACCGATGTCGATCAAGGTGCGGGCAATTTGGTGGCACGCGTGATCGTGAACCGGCTGTGGCAGCATCATTTCGGGCGCGGCCTCGTCGCCACGCCGAGCGATTTTGGTGCGCAGGGCGACGCGCCCACTCATCCTGAACTACTCGATTTTCTCGCTGGTGAATTGATTAAAAACGGCTGGCACCTGAAGCCCATTCACAAGTTGATCCTGCTCTCCGCGACCTACCGGCAGAACGACGCGACCGACTCCGCGCGCACCAAAATCGATCCGGACAATCTACTCTGGTGGCACCGCTCACGGCAGCGGCTCGAAGCCGAATCGGTCCGCGATGCCATCCTCGCGGTGAGCGGAGATCTCGACGAAAAACTGTTTGGCTCCGGCTCGCTCGACGAAGGCATGAAGCGGCGCAGCATTTATTTCACGGTGAAACGCAGCAAGCTCATCTCGATGATGACGCAATTCGACTGGCCCGATTCGCTGCAAGGCATCGGCCGGCGCGTGAACACAACCGTCGCACCGCAGGCGCTGCTTTTGATGAACAATCCACACGTTCGCGCGGCGGCGGCCAGACTCGCCAAAAAGCTGGAGGGAAAAGGTTCTCCCCCGCCCCCTGCGCTGGTCGCGCTCGCTTATCGCCGCACTCTCGGGCGCGCCCCTTCCCTGCTCGAACAACAAGACGGCGTGTCATTTATCGAGTCACAAACTGCCGCCTACATCGCCGAAAAAAAACCGAACGCGCGGGAACTGGCGGTCACCGATTTTTGCCAGGCGATGTTTGCGTTGAATGAATTCATTTACGCGGAGTAGCCCGTGCAGGCTGCTTGGCCAAGCCCTGCTCCGGCCGGATTGCGCATCGGCGTTTGCACGGAGGCGGGGTTTCTGTTCCTAATGACCGCCTGCAATTTTTGGCCCATGAAAACCCTCTTCCTCACCAACGAATTTCCCCCGGCGATCTACGGCGGCGCGGGCGTCCACGTCGATTATCTCTCGCGCGAACTGGCGAAACTAATGGACGTGGAGGTGCGCTGCTATGGCAGTGAATCGCGCGAGCAAAGAGTGAACGAGCCGACGCTAAAGGCGACTGGTTACGGCTGCGACACGAGCGCGTGGACTTGCCCGAAGCCATTGCAGGGTGTGTTCGGGGCGTTGCAACGGGGGGTCGATTGGAACACCGAAAACATCGATGCCGACATCGTGCATTGCCACACTTGGTACACGCATTTCGCCGGCATCGTGGCGAAACAAAACTACGGCATCCCGCTCGTGCTCACCACGCACTCGCTCGAACCGCTGCGTCCGTGGAAACGCGAGCAGCTCGGCGGCGGCTACGATTTTTCCTGCTGGGTGGAAAAGACCGCGATCGAAATGGCCGACGCGGTGATCGCGGTGAGCGCCGAGACGAAGCGCGACGTAATGCGGTTGTTCAACGTGCCGGAGGAGCGCGTTCATATTATTTACAACGGGATCGACCTCGAAGAATACCGGCAAGTCACGACGACGGCAGCCATCGAAAAACACGGGATCGATCCGCGGACGCCGTACGTTTTATTTGTCGGGCGCATCACGCGGCAGAAGGGAATCGTGCATTTGGTGAATGCGATCAAACACATGGCGCCGG